>CAXUCQ010000175.1:0-6322 GCA_964249295.1 uncultured Armatimonadales bacterium
CCCACGAGGGGCGGGAGCCGGAGACGAGGACGCTGCCGCCCGGCAACATGTACGAGGGCGAGGTGGATGCCCTGTCGCGCCGCATCCGGGGCGGCAACGCTTACGTGCTGCCCGCCGAGGATGCGTACCTGAACATGCGGGTGCTGGACGCCATCGCCGCCAGCGCGCGGACGGGCGCGCGGGTTTTGCTGGCGGCGGAGTAGCTGCACTTGTTTGGACAGTCTTACTTGGACAGCCTTACTTGGACAGCTTTTGGAGCGCGAAGTAGCCGTCGGCGCGCAGGGCGTCGGTGACGCGGACGGCGGTCACGCGGTTGAGCGTGTAGAAGTGGATGCCGGCTACCCCGTGTTCGAGCAGGTCGCGGCACTGATCAAGCGCGAAGGCGCAGCCGCGTTCGGTGATCTCGGCCTTGGTGCCGGTCCCGATGAAGGCCTCCAGGCTGGCGGGAACGGTGGTGCCGTTGGAGCGGCAGATGCCGTTGGGGGCGAGCTGTTCGAGCGAGGTGATGGGCAGGATGCCGGCGACGAGGGGGATGGTCACGCCCGCTTTCACGGCCTCGTCTCGGAACTGGTAGAAGCCGTCGTTGTCGAAAAAGATCTGCGACACGGCGAAATCCGCCCCGACGTCCTGCTTGAGCTTGAGGAAGTGGATGTCGTGCGCGAGCGACTCGGCCTCGGGGTGCTTCTCGGGGTAGAACGAGCAGCCGACGCGGAAGTCGTAGTTCGTTTTGACAAATTCGATCAGGTCGCTGGCGTGGGCGAAGCCCTCCGGGTGGGGCGTGAAGGTCCGGTTGCCCTGCAGGAAGCCGGGCGGGTCGCCGCGCAGGGCCATGATGTACCGGACGCCTCGGGACTGCAGCGCCGTCAGGATTTCGGCCAGCTCGGCGCGGGAGTGGCCGACACAGGTCAAATGCGCCATCGCCTCGATGCCGAGTTCGTCCTGGATGCGGCCCACGAGGTCGATGGTCTTCTGCCGGGTCCCGCCGCCCGCGCCGTAGGTGACGGTGACGTAGTCGGGCTGCTTCTTGGAGATGCCGCCCAGCGACGAGTACAGCGTCCCCCACCCGTCCGGGTTCTTGGGCGGGTAGAACTCGAACGACAGCGTCGGGGTTCGTTTTCGCAATTTTTCCAGAAACGTCATCGGACGCACTCTCCTTCGGGGCCGACGCCGAGCACGGCGCATTCGACGATCTCGCACAGGACGTGCAGCAGCAGTTGGTGGCACTCTTGAATCCGCATGGACGACGGGTTTTGGCTCTGGACGACGATCTCATGGTCGGCCAGGCCGACGGCCCTGCCGCCGGTCTTGCCGGAAAAGATGGCGGTGACCAGGCCGCGCTCGCGCCCGGCGCGCAGGGCGCGGACGACGTTTTCGGAGTTGCCGCTGGTCGTGAAGGCGATCAGCACGTCGCCGGGCTGTCCGAGCGACTGCACCTGGCGCGCGAACACGTCGTCGAAGCCGTAGTCGTTGCCGATGCAGGTCAGCAAGGTGCCGTCGATGGACAGGCAGATGCCGGGCAGGGACGGGCGCTCGCGGTAGAAGCGCCCGGTGAACTCCTCGGCCAGATGCGCCGCTTCCGCCGCCGACCCGCCGTTGCCGCAGGTGAGCAGCTTACGGCCGTTCTGGAAGGCATCGATGAGCCGCTGCGCCAGGGCCTCCATCGTCGCCTCGTGTCCGCGTAGTGCTTCCAGGTCCTGCTGGAGTTGGGTGATGTGTCTGCTTAGCATGAGTGGGTTCGTTTTCGCATTTTTTGTTGTCGGCAGTCAGCCCCCGGACTGAAGTCCGGGGCTGCGGAAGAGCAGACTGCCCGCCTGCGCGGGCGAAGAAAACGGGCATCAGGCGGCGACATCGACCTAGCGTGTTTCAACAGGCAAGCCTGCCTCAGTCCCCCTCGGGTTCGTTCCCACCTAGTAACTCGTACCAGGTGTTGCGACCGATAATACCGTCCGCCGTATGCCCGGTCTGTTGCTGGTATTTCTGCACGACTGCCTTCATGCGGGGGCCGAAAACGCCGTCGGTGACGACCGCATAACCTTCTTCACGAAGCTCAAACTGCGCCGCTCGAACGGCAGGACCTTTGCTGCCTTGCTTGATCGGAAGCACCAGGGCTTCCCACGTCGGGTTGTTCGTCTCACCAGTGGCGACGAGTTGGTGCGCATGCTGAAACCGGCGTAGGGCTTTTTCGGTCGCACGCCCAAAGAAACCGTCCGCTGAGACAGTGTACCCCTGCGCGGACAGCAGGAGTTGAAGTGCGCGGACTGTGGCGTCATGTTCGCCCAGCGTGACGGTGGGCCAGTTTCGCAGCGAGGCGGCTACAGAACGGGCGCTTATCCCGAAGGAGCACACCCCGAGAAGGAGAGCGGCGGCATAGAAAAGGGGCGCAGCACGGGACGATGTTTTCATAACAGCCTCACATCTACGTAAGCCGACACGGCCAAGACGGCGGAAGCAATCACAGTTGATCTTCGTCACTGATCTGGCTCGCCGTGCTGACAACATTTCCCTTGTGACCCAACGGTGAAGCTCCGCCGCGCCTGCAGAGCGACTGAAGTACGGAAAACCCTGCGGAAGCGGAACCGGGCGAGGAGAGCACATGCGTGGCGGCGGGTGTTGGGCCGATAGCGGCCGTCATCGGGACAGGTGTCGGATGTGTCGGCTTTGTCTTAGTGACGGTCGCTTGCGTCCTCAATCCCGCTTCGGAGATGGCGGCCAAACCCCCTCTTGACTCAACTCTGCGGGCCTTGCGGGTTGTTGCGTTTTCTCTAGGCGCAAAGCATATGACAGAGCCGCTACGCCCCACCACCCTAACATGGTGGGGAGGTCTGTGAATATCTGGTAGCCCGAGCGGGCATAGTTGTAGCGGTGGACCAGACCCCAGAAACCTACCTCGCCTATTGTGACCGTAGCCGCATGAAAGGCTATCAACACAAACGCCAGGTTGTAGATTGTCTTCACAGCCACCGTTCAACCCTTTTCGACACCGAAGGCCCCGTCCATGCTGTGCCTGATCTTCAACCCTTTGGCGCGCTCCCCCTGCCTCAGAGCCAGGGATTGACGGTGGCCTAACATCTATTATACTTCACGAACGTACTTCTCAGTACGCCGGGTGGTTCCAAAGCGACATCGCCAGGAAAAAGCGACACGCCTTATCGTTGCGTGTGACTTGCAGGCCGGTGGCAGAGGGACTGAAATCGGCGAAGCGGGCGCGCGGGTTGGGCGGGCGGCGGCTTACGCGGCACCCTAGCGTCTTTTGCCTAGTTCACGGGTATTCGAAATCATTGCCGCTTCGCCCTTCGGTTTATTGGTCCGGCTTGCCCACTGAGATGGGCCATCAGCCAGTCGATCCGCGTCGGCTCCGTGTCCGCTTCGGCCAAGTGCGCTGACGGTGGCGGTCCAATGGACTGAAATGGCCTCGATTTCCCCTATCAGTGCCGAAAGTCGACGTCGAGGAAGGTGCCAACAAACTTCTTGCGTATGTCCCAGGGCTGAACCCCTGGGCTGGAGAAAGCATTCTGCCCGCCTGCGCGGGCGTAAGAGTCATCCCTTCCGACGCCCTTACACTCGGGCAATACATGCTTCATAGCCCAGGGATTCAGCCCTGGGGCATACGCAAGAGGCCTAATGTTCTCATGCTCCCCTTCAAAGTTCCGGCACTGAGCCTAATCAGCGGCTTACGCTGTTTCATGGTTGGGTGACAAAGTGTACGTCGCGGGAGGTCAGCACGAATCGGGCATCGCCATCGGGATCGATTATCACAGGCTTGCCCGGCACATGCACGATGATGATATCGATGGGTCCTTCTGAGGGAGCGTCACCGGGGTCGGGGCCGGGATCAAGGTTGCCCCAACCGCCCTCACGCCAGGCAATGCCTTGCCGCACATCGTCGAAGTACGCCATGAAGTGCTTCATCGCTGGATACCCGCCGGGGTCACGACTCTGGCCTACTTGGTACGTCGAGCGGAACGGTCTAAAACGCCGCCCCCACCGTGCGGAATGGCTGCGCGTAGTTAGTCCGCCGGGGGCGGAGAAACGCGGGGAGTTCACTTCGATCTGGACCACGTCATCGTGCAGAAAGTAGACCGTGACAAAGTCCCACTTCCAATAATCCCCCTGTTCGATGGCGGCCTGCGTCTGCTTGAGCCGGGTGACCCAATCTTCCTGAACAATGCCATTGTGCAGACGACGGGATTGGTATGAGGCGTGGAGGGAGGCGTGGACGGCCTGGCGACTCATCCCTAAAGTGACCGCGCCGATGCGCCGGCCGGGGATGACGGTGTAATCACCGGCAAACACGGGCGTGCAGGAAAGTAGGAAGCAGAGAGATATGAGAGTGTACCGGCAACCAGTACAAATGATCGTCAACAGCCGGAGGACACTTGTGATGATTTTCCTGTGTGCAGGCCAGAGCATTTTGCTTCCTCTCACGCTTATGTGCGTTCTCCCGCCCGCCGCAGCAGGCGTCCCGCCGCTCTGTCTTGTTTTCGCCCGTTCGGGTCAAATTCAGGATCGAACGGGTTGCTTTTGAGGACATCCAGCGCCGTTCTGCCTCGTTTGTCTTTGGCCCGAACATCGGCCCCGTGTCTCAGCAGAAGTGTCACCATGGCGAGGTCTGGAACGGGAGGCTGCCAGCCTTCTTCATACTCTCGCTTGCAGGCAATCATCAACGGCGTCTGCCCCGATTCGTCACATGAGTTGACATCCGCACAGTGATCGAGGAGCAGACGGACACTGGCGGTGTCACCACGCGAGATCACGTTTCTCAATGCTTTACAGCAGTATTTGCCGTGCGCTATGGCTCCATGTGCCAGCAGCACCTTAAATGTTTGGGGACCCGACGCCTCATCCAGAGCCGAGTCACCGTTGTCGGCGTGTGCGTTTGGGTTTGCCCCGGCAGACAGCAGCAGAGCAACGATTTCTGGGTGGTCGCTCTCAGCCGCAACCATGAGAACCGTTTCCCTGACCTGACCGACCGCGTTGACATCCGCGCCGTGGTGAATCAGATACCTCGTGACAGCGGTGTCGCCACACCAGATGGAATGCTCAATGGGTGTCCACTCGTTGGCATAATAATTGTCGTCATGACGATTCACATTCGCGCCATGTTCGACCAGGAATTTCACAGCATCCAGGTTGCCAATCCGGTCTGCCGCCGCGCCGAGGGCGCTCGTCCCACCAGAAACTGTTCCAGCACCAATATAATCGCCGCGAAAAACATAGTCAATGTCCACGCCCTGCCTCAAAAGTGTGTCGAGCCGCCGCACGTCCCCTCGTGCAGCCGCTTTGACAAACTCGAAGTCGCGCCCGGCTTTGCCGGAAAGAGCCGGAGCCGAGATAGTCCCCGGCTTCGGCTTGGCCGATTGCGCCCTTAGCGGCTGTGCCGAGAAAACAAAAAGACAAACAAAGAACGGCAGTAACATTTGGAACATGGTTGTCCTCGTCCGATGAACCACTCCTGACTGGAGTCCAGTCAGCCTGCCCATCCTTCGCGGAGCGACGCGACACACTGCTCGGCCCACTGTCGGTCCTCTGATGCATTAAGAGCATGGTTCGGCCTGAAATACCAGCGGTCGAATTCTTCCGCCAGTGCCGGAAAGAGTCCGCCATCCCACGCACAGTCGTCCGAATATATAAACCCTCCGGTCAACTCAGCGAAGGACGCCGCAACCAATCCATAAGTCAGTGCGATGATGGCACCCTGTCCTGCAGAACGGCGGAACGACCAACAGTAGCCGTTGCTCAGGCATCGTTCGACCAACTCTTTTCGTTCACGCACTTTGGGTTCGTGTCGGCACATTTTCTTCCACTTTTTGACCTCCGACGTGAAGAGTTTACGGCAGTAAGCATCCGTCCCACCGGTGTCCGGCGGCATGGAGAACCATGCGTATTGCTCATCCGACCATTTCGCAGGTGAGTCAAGTTCCAGCGGAACGGCCACGTCAGGCTCTTGCTGCCGCAGCGTCACCAGAACGATGGGCCGAGGCTCGTGAACCATTCCAAACTCCTGCAGGAACGCTTGGAGGCGGACTGCCGTCAGGTCGAGTACCTCCGTAAACGAAGGTGCCTTGTCGGTGGCAGGATAAACGTCAAAGGTTGTACTCATGCAATACCATACACCATGCCGACGAGGCAGAGAGGATGCGGCTTAACTGCGGGTGACTTGCAGGCCGGTGGCGGAGAGGCTGAAATCGACGGCGTTGGCGCGGGGGTTGGGCGACGTCGTAGGCCGTCAGGAACTCCTCGCGCGTGATGCCACTTTGGGTTAGGATGGCCTGCAGGGTCGAACCCTTGATGAGCCGGGGGTTGGGCAGGGTCAGATAACTGC
>CAXUCQ010000176.1:0-4722 GCA_964249295.1 uncultured Armatimonadales bacterium
CCCCGCCCCGACCTCGGCCCCGACGACGGCGCCGAACGCCGAGATCGGGAAAACGCCCGCCATGCTCACGACCGAGTCATCGGCGCGGTAGTCGGGGTGGCACGTACACACGTCGGCCTCGATGTCGATGTCGACGAAGACGCAGCGGGACACGCCCAGGAACCGGCCCACGGAGCGCAGGGCGTCGGCGATGACCTCCTCCGGGTCGGTCAACCCGCGCGCCCGCTCCGCAAGTTCGGCCAGGCGCCGCTCCCGGCGCTCCCGCTCAACCCGTTCGGTGACGTCCACGACGACGCCGGGGAGGGCGACGGCCCTGCCCTGCGTATCCCGCTCCACCTGGCCGCGCGACACCAGCCAGCGGGACAGGCCGTCAGGCATCACGACGCGGTACTCCGCCTCATAACCCTCACCCTGAGCCACGGCGTCCGCGATGGCCCGCGCCACGCGGTCACGGTCGTCGGGATGGATCGCCCGCAGGTAGGCGTCGGGCCGCCCGCCCGCCGCGTCTTCGGGGCTGACGGAGAACAGGCGGGCGCAGGCGGCGTCGGCGACGATCCGGTCGTTTGTCAGGTCCCACACCCACGTCGCAATGCCGCCCGCCGCCAGCGACGCTTCCAGCCGCGCCTGCACGCCCTGAAGCCGCGCCTCGCTTTCGCGCAGCGCATCCTGTGTCCGCTTCGTTTCGGTCGCGTCCCGCAGGACCTTGGCGAACCCACGGACCTGGCCCGCGTCATCGCGCAGGGCCTCCAGGATGCCGTCGGCGTAGAAGCGGGACCCGTCTTTCTTGAGATGCCAGCGCAGGTCCAGCGCCTTGCCCTGCGCGGCGGCTTTCCGCATCTCCTGGGCGGGGACGCCCTGTTCGCGGTCTTCGGGCGTGAAGATCAGGTCACAGGGCAGGCCCAGGACCTCGGCCTCGGCCCAGCCCAGGATGCGCTCGGCCCCCGCGTTCCAACTGGTGACGCGGCCTTCCACGTCCAGCAGGATCATCGCGTAGTCCTTCGCCCCTTCCACGAGCAGGCGGTACCGCTCCTCGCTCTGGCGCAGCGCCGACTCACTCCGCTTACGGTCGTTGACGTTCTGGAAGAACACCGAAAGGCCGTCGGCGGAGGGATAGACGCGCACGTCCATCCACGAGTCCAGCGGCGCGTAGTAGTCCTCGACCGAAACGGGAGCGCCCTCGTCCATCGCACGGCGGTACAGGTGATAGAACGTGCCGCCGACCGCTTCGGGGAACTCCTCCCAGATGTTTTTCCCCAGGAGTCCTTCACGCTCGCGGGAAAGTAGGCGCTCGGCCTGGGCGTTGACGTAGGTGAAGCGCCACTCGCGGTCCAGGGCGTAGAAGGCGTCGGCGATGCTTTCCAGGATCTGCGCGGCCTCGCTGTCGCGGGACGGCGTGGCTAGGGGCGCAGGGTCAGGCTGTGGTCGTGTCATCTTTTGTCCGGTCCCTCTTGTCGAGTCCGCCCGGCGCGGCCCGACGGGGTCACTCGCCGCTGATCGCCGCCTCGGCGCCGCCCGCCTTGCTCATCTCGCGCGCGTCGGCGGCGTCCTTTCTGGTCTCGTAGTGCAGACGCTTCTCGGCGCACACGGTCGTGCCGTGCGGGTCGGTGCGGGAGAACTGCAGCCGGTCCGCCAGCGCGTCCAGCAGCGGCAGGCCGAAGCCGCCCAGGCGCTCGCCGCCCCCCAGGTCGGGGCGGGGGAGCCGATCTCGGGGACGTCGCGGAAGGTGAAGCCCGGCCCCACGTCCACCACGGTGATCACGGCGCGGTCGGCGTGATACTCCAGCAGCACCTGGAAGCGCCCCTCGACGGACTGGGCGTGGCGGATGACGTTGGCGACCAGTTCGGCGACGATGGTCTCCACGTCGTCCGTGTCCTGGGGGACGACCCTCAAATACTCCAGCAATCCACGGCTGAACTGGCGGGCGAGGGAGACGTAGGCCCCTTCTTCGGGCAGGTCCAGCGACAGTCTCAGGATCATGGCAGCCTTTCACGGAGCAGGGCCGCAGCCCCACGGCGGTGCGGGCGCCGCCGGGGCGGCGGGACGCCTTCATTGTAACACATGTCGGCGTCTGTTCGCCACAGGGCTTCCCTCAAGTGCGGCACGCCCGAGATGCACCCTCGCCGGCAGGAACATCGTTGCGACGAACACGCGACAGTGATTCCTCGCCGCCGCGCGACGTGTACGGATCGGCGCGCCCCATCCGAGCCTACCGGCGGCGGGACGGGGCGCCGACACGGGTTTGTTCGCTTGGGCCTTTCTCGCGCCGGTGTTGACAACGCGCGTGATCTGTGCAATACTGTTCTCACGTTCGCGGAGGTTCGGCGCGACCCGGAGGCGGTCATCGAAAGATGGGCCGCTTTTTTCACGTCCCGCCCCTCGCGTGCCGCCCCGAAGGAGTCGCCGCAGGGCTTGACAAAGAGCAGTGCGGGGGCTATAATATGCACAAGACGCGGGAGTAGTTCAGTGGTAGAGCGCTTCCTTCCCAAGGAAGATGTCGCGAGTTCGAATCTCGTCTCCCGCTCTGTTTTCTCTTCCCAGTCCGGCGCCGTGCCCAAGTGGTAAGGGAGAGGTCTGCAAAACCTTTATGCAGCGGTTCGATTCCGCTCGGCGCCTTTCGGCAGTAAACACGCGGCCCCGTTCTTACAAATAGGAACGGGGCCTTTTTCGTCATCATGGGTATATGCCAGGACAGGAGCCAAACAGGAGGCGAAACGGCTATGTGGGTCAGGATCGGCAGGGGCGTCATCAACATGGAACACGTCGCGATGGTGACGCCGCTGAAAAACCTCATCAACCTCTACGGCAAAGCGCTGGTCATCCCCAAGCCGGAAGACCTGGTCGGGCAGATGCGCTTCGCCACCGAAGACGAGGCGAACGCCGCTTACGCCGAGCTGCAGGAAAAACTCGGCGTCTGGCACCCGCCGCACCAGCAGGGGGCGCAGGCGGAGCAGGACGAAGGGCAGCCGGCACATTCGTAGGGCGGCAAAAACGAGACAGCCGCCTCTGCATGGCAGAGGCGGCTGTCTTTACGTCGATGGGTTGGACGCTCAGGTGCGGGTCTTGTAATAGGCGATGGCCTGGAAGTAGACGGTGACTTCGGAGCGGTCGGACTGGACCAGGCGCAGGGCCTGGGTGTCGTACCAGCGGATCGCGCCTTCCAGCGTTTCGCCCGTCACGAGCTTGACGACAAGCGGCGTCCGGTTGTCTCGGAACTTGATGATCTCGACCTCGTGGGGCGAGATCCGCTCTTCCTGGCGCATGACAATCCTGCGTTCCTGTCCGGTCAAGGGTTCCATAACGACTTAGGGTTTGGATGACTTAGGGCTTGCGGCGAGGCGCGCTGCCGGATGTACTCGTCGCGGAGCCGGGCTTGGCGGCGGGGACGGCGTGGCGCGCTTTATGGCGCTCTTCGGCGCGCTTGCGGGTGCGGTTCAGTTCTTTGGATCGGATACGCATGATGGATTAACCTCCTTGAAGACTTCGGACCCGAAAGACTTCGGGCGTGTGTCAGTGGACATCTTTGAGCAGTTGGCGCAGACGCGCCTCGTCCACGGCGTACTCGAACACGAACGTGCCGTTCAGCAGAACGACGGGGATTTGCTCGCCGTAGTCGGCCAATAAACCGGGGTCGTGCCGGATGTCGATCTCCTCCAGCTCGAACTTCTGGAGTTTCTGGACGCGGGTGAGCGCCTCGCGCGCGTCGTCGCACAGGTGACAGCCGGGTTTGGAATACAGGGTGACGACAGCCATGATACCGCTGTATTATAGCCGCTGAGCGGCGGAATGTCAACAAAACGGGGTATACCGCCGTATGGTCATCCTGATCCCCCAAGAGATTCACGGCGAGTTCGCGGACGCCGCGCGGGAGCACATCCCCGACGCCGACCTGCGGCCTTATGCCGAGGACGCCGGCCCGGTGGACGGCCTGGACGACGCCGAGGCCGTGCTGCGCTGGGTGGCCGGCAAGCGGTTTTCGGAGTTGGTGGCGCGGGGACCAAAGGTGCGCTGGCTGCACACCGCGAGCGCGGGCGTCGATCACGTCCTGACGCCCGCCGTGCGGGCCAAGGCCGGCCTGACCGTGACGGACTCCGGCGCCGCCTTTGAGATCGCCATCTCGGAGTTCGTGCTGGCCTGGATGCTGATGGCCGCCCGCCGGCTGCCCGAGCTGCTGGCGCACCAGCGGGCGCACCGCTGGGACTCGCTCAGGCAGCAGGAACTGTCGGGCCGGACGGTCGGCATCATCGGGCTGGGTCCCATCGGGCGCGGCGTCGCGTCCCGCTGCAAGGCGTTCGGCATGATGACCCTGGGGCTACGACGGCACGACACTCCCGTCCCTGCCGTGGACGAGGTCCTGACAGGGGGCGACGGCTTGGAGCGGCTGCTGCGAGACAGCGACTACGTCGTCCTGGCCGCCGCGCTGACGGACGGCACACGGGCCTTGCTCGGCGCGGAGCAGTTGGCTATGATGAAGCCGACGGCCTGGTTCATCAACACCGGGCGTGGCCTGACGGTGGACGAAGCAGCCCTGATCCAAGCGCTGGAGCAAGGATGGATCGCCGGGGCGGCGCTCGACGTGCTGGAGGTCGAGCCGCCGCGGCAGGACAACCCGCTGCTGCAGATGCAGAACGTCGTGCTCAGCCCGCACAACGCGTCCGCGTCGGCGCGCTTCGACCTGGCCCGCAAGCGCCGGGTCGGCCAGGAGCTGTCGCTGCTCCTGTCGGG
>CAXUCQ010000176.1:4732-6291 GCA_964249295.1 uncultured Armatimonadales bacterium
GACGGCCTGGCTGATCAACATCGCGCGCGGCGCGCAGATCGACGAGCCGGCGCTGATCGGCGCCCTGCGCGGCGAGCGGATCGCCGGGGCGTGCCTGGACGTGTTCGCCCAGGAGCCGCTGCCCGCCGACAGCCCCCTGTGGGACATGCCCAACGTCTACATCGCCCCACACAATTCTTCCGGCTGGTCTCAAAGTCTGCACGACCGTCAAAAGACGCTGTTCCTGGACAACCTGAGGCGCTTTATCCGTGGTGAAGAACTGGCAGGCGCCGTGGACATGAGCCAGGGGTACTGAGAAAGGAGAGGGAACGATGATTACAGCCGCGACGGATGACAAAGGCGTGGTCGTCGCCTGCGCGCGCTGCGGGCAGAAAAACCGCATTCCCTACGCCAGCCTCGGCGAGACAGGACAGTGCGGCAAGTGCCGCTCGGCGCTGCCGCCGCCATCGACGCCGATCGACGTGCAGACGGAGACCCAGTTCGACCGGCTGATCGGCCATTCGCCGCTGCCGGTCGTCGTGGACTACTGGGCGCCGTGGTGCGGGCCGTGCCGCATGGTCGCGCCTGAACTGGAAAAAGTCGCGGCGTCCCACGCCGGGCGTTGGGTCGTGGCGAAGGTCAACACCGAGGCGCTGCCGGGGCTGGGGCGGCGCTTCCAGATCCAGTCGATCCCGACGATGGGCGTCTTCGCCCAGGGGCGCGAACTTTCCCGCACGTCCGGGGCGCGTCCCGCCGCCGCCATCCAGTCGTTCGTGCAGCAGGCCGTCGCCGGGAAGATTTAACACAAACCAAGGCGGGGCGTACCCGTCGGCCTCGCCGGGGCCACCGTCAACGACCAGAGTCGGGTGGCACAGACGCTCGCCTAACGCTGGGAAAAGGCGTTCAATCCCCCGGCCCTGCCGCACCTGCCTGCGCGCACATCGCGTTCAGGCGAGCCAGCCCCTGGAACAGGCTCTGAGGCAGTGCAACGCTTCTTACGCAGAACAGGTGGGATCGAAGCATGTTCAGCCCTCAAACCCTTGGCTACTCGCCGAGCGATGGCGCGTGGATGGCCAACTACACCCTCCCTCAAACCGGCTCCAATCTTGAAATCAGCATCGAGGGTTCCCCGGAGGCGATTGACCCGGAGGCCCTGGCACTGCTCGTACAAACCCTTGCCGACGACAAAAAGCTGGTCACTGATACGCGCCTTCCTCAGACCCTCTTCACCCCGTGGATAAACACAAACGAACATCCCGAAGACTGGACCATCGAAGGCATCCACTGCGGTCGTTCCGATATTTATGGACAATCCTGTCTCCTCCTTTGGTGGTGGTTTCTGCACCCAGACGACACCTACGGCTGCTACCATGCCGCCTATGACTCAGCAGGCCTCAACTACTGGCCCTCAGCGCTCGCACGAAGGCAGTGGTGATTATGATGGCGGGTGTGAGTGCCTCCTGTGGAACAAGAAGGCGGTCTAACCCCCTGGCCCCAATGCCATCAAGGCGTTCGTACAGCAGGCCTTCGCCGGGCCGAAAATTTAATAACCAGAAAATTAGAGGGCGACAGAGTTAACA
>CAXUCQ010000177.1:0-6275 GCA_964249295.1 uncultured Armatimonadales bacterium
GGTACCAGATGTGGCAGACGGGCGCGGCCAGCTCGATGTGGCCCATGCGCTCGCGCCGGACTTTGGAGCGCGTCACTTCCACGCCGCAGCGGTCGCAGATAATCCCCTTGAATTTGACTTTCTTGTAGCGCCCGCAGTGGCACTCCCAGTCCTTGACCGGGCCGAAGATGCGCTCACAGAAAAGCCCGTCACGCTCCGGCTTGAACGTGCGGTAGTTGATCGTTTCCGGCTTCTTGACTTCGCCATAGGACCAGTTGCGGATCTCGCCCGGCGCGGCGATCCCGATACGGATTTTGTCAAATGCGCTTGCATCTGTCATGGTTGTTTATGCTTCCCCAACGAAAACGCGAACACACAATGGTAGGGGCGACCCGGCGGGTCGCCCCTACTCTCAGAGCGATCACCCGACACTAGCCCCCAAACAGGGCCTCGGCCTCGGCTTCGGCACGGGGCAGGCGCGGTCGCAGGCCGCGTCCCCGTCCCTCGCTGTCGCCGTAGTCTTCTTCCTTGTCCTTGAGGTCGATCTCTTTCTCGTCCTCGTCCTCCACGGCCACCTTCAGGCCCAGCGACTGAAGCTCGTTGACCAGAATCTTGAACGACTCGGGGACGCCCGGCTCCAGCATCGCGTCGCCCTTGACGATGGACTCGTAGGTCTTGACACGCCCGAGCACGTCGTCGGACTTGATCGTGAGTATCTCCTGCAGCGTGTAGGCCGCGCCATACGCTTCCAACGCCCAGACCTCCATCTCGCCGAAGCGCTGGCCGCCGAACTGCGCCTTGCCGCCCAGCGGCTGCTGGGTGACGAGCGAGTACGGGCCGGTCGAGCGGGCGTGGATCTTGTCATCGACCAAGTGAGCCAGTTTCAGCATGTAGATCGTGCCGATGGTCACGGGCTGCGTGAAGAAGTCGCCCGACAGGCCGTCGCGGACGTAGGACTTGGCCGTCTCCTCGATGATGCCCGACCGGCGCCAGACGTTCTGCTTGACCCGCTCGACGATGGCGTCGAAGTCGTAGCCGTCCACGGTCGTCAGCGGCGCGTCTTCGTCCAGGTTGCCGTCGTAGTCGTCCGGCAGCAGCACGGCGGGCGGGGCGGCGACGTGGGCCGCGACCCGTTCCAGACGGGCCGGGGACAGCTCGCGCAGCTTGACGCCGAGCTTCGCCATCAGTTCCTTGACGCCGTCTTTCTTGCCCGCTTCCAGGTCGATCTTCAACTCCTGCTCGACATAGGTCCGCAGTTTGTCGTAGCGCATGAACTCGGCGAACTTGCCCACGTCGTCGAGAATCTCCCGCTCGGTCGCGCCCTCAAAGATCGGGTTGACGAACGAGACGTTGAGCGCCTTGCCGACGTAGCCCAGATGCGTCTCGAGAATCTGGCCGATGTTCATACGGCCCGGAACGCCCAGCGGGTTCAGGACGATGTCCACAGGGGTCCCGTCCGGCAGGAACGGCATGTCTTCCGGCGGCAGGATGCGCGAGATGACGCCCTTGTTGCCGTGGCGTCCCGCCATCTTGTCGCCTTCCATGACTTTGCGCTTCTGGGCGATGTACACGCGGACGAGCATATTCACGCCCGCCGAGAGTTCGTCGCCCGCCAGCCGCTCCAGCTCGCCCTGCCAGTCCTCGGAGAACATGCTGTCGGGGCGCTTGGAGAAGTTGAAGACCTTGCCCGTGGCGTCTTTATACTTGAACCGCGAGAAGACCTTGACATCGACGATCTTGCCCTTCTCGCCGTGCGGGACGCGCAGGGACACGTCGCGGGTTTCTTCGGCCTTTTTGCCGAAGATGGCGATGATCAGCCGCTCCTCGGCGGTCAACTCGCCCTGGCCCTTCGGAGCAACACGGCCCACAAGGATGTCCTCGGGCCGGACCTCGGCGCCGATGCGGATGATGCCGTTCTCGTCCAGGTCCTTCAGCGCGTCCTCGCCGACGTTCGGGATGTCGCGCGTGATCTCTTCCGGTCCCAACTTGGTGTCGCGGGCCTCGACTTCATACTTCTCGATATGGATGGACGTGAACACGTCGTCGGCGACCAGCCGCTGCGAGAGCAGGATGGCGTCCTCGAAGTTGTAGCCGTTCCAGGGCAGGAACGACACGAGCACGTTCTGGCCCAGCGCCAGTTCGCCCTGATCGGTGCAGGGACCATCGGCTAAGACCTGGCCTTCGCGGACGCGCTGGCCGTTGTCGACGATGGGCCGCTGCGTGACGCACGTCGCCTGGTTGGAGCGCAGCATGTTGAGCAGGCGGTACGTGTCCTCGCCGCCGTCGTCATCGGCCACGACCACGATCTCCTCGGCGGTGACGCGCTTGACCGTGCCGGAGTGCAGGGCGACGATGACCGCGCCCGAGTCGACCGCCGCGCGCTTCTCCATGCCCGTCTTGCACAGCGGCGCGTCGGGGCGCAGGGTCGGGACGGCCTGGCGCTGCATGTTCGCGCCCATCAGGGCGCGGTTGGCGTCGTCGTTCTCCAGGAACGGGATCATGGCCGTGGCGACGGAGACGATCTGCTGGGGTGAGACGTCCATGTAGTCGATCTCGCCCGCCGGCACGACCGGGTAGGAGTTCTCGTGCCGGACCTGCACCAGCTTTTCCTTGAACGTGTCGTCGTCGTTCAGCACGACGCTGGCCGGGGCGATGCGGAACTTGTGCTCGCCGTCGGCGGGCAGCCAGTCCAGGTCCAGGCTCACCTTGCCGTTGAGGACGCGCCGGTAGGGCGTCTCGATGAAGCCGAACGGGTCCACGCGGGCGTGGACGGCCAGGCTCCCGATCAGGCCGATGTTCGGGCCTTCCGGCGTCTCGATCGGGCAGATGCGTCCGTAGTGCGAGTGGTGGACGTCGCGGACCTCCAGCTTCGCCGACTGGCGGCTCAGGCCGCCCGGTCCCAGGGCCGACAGGCGGCGCTTGTGGGTCAGCTCGGCCAGCGGGTTCGTCTGGTCCATGAACTGCGACAACTGCGACGAGCCGAAGAACGACTTGATCGACGCCGAGATCGGCTTGACCGACAGAATCACCTGCGGCAGGATGTTCTCGCTGTCCAAGCTCGTCATGCGCTCCTTGGCAACCTTCTCCATGCGGAGGAAACCCAAACGGAGCTGCGAGTACAGCAATTCGCCGACCGACCGGACGCGCTTGTTCTCCAGGTGGTCGATGTCGTCGACCGTCCCCTCACCCAGTGACAGCTTGACGATGTAGCGCATGATCGCCACGACGTCGTCGCGGGTGATGTTGCGGATCGACAGCGGCAGCGACAGGCCCAGCTTTTTGTTGACCTTGTGCCGCCCGACCTTCGCCATGTCGTAGCGACGCGAGTCGAAGAAGATCGAATTCAGCAGCGACCGGGCCGACTCGGGCGTGGCGGGGTCGCCGGGCCGAATCTTGCGGTAGATGTCGATCAGCGCCGTTTCGCGTGAGTTGATCGCGCTGCCTTCCTGGTCTAATGTCGCCACGATGTAGTTGTTGACATAGACGATGTCGAGCGTGTCCAGTGCCAGCGCCTCGATCTTGCGGGCGCTTTCCCGGTCGATCTTGTCCCAGGCGCGGACGATCATTTTGCCGTTGGCATCGGCGACGTCCGTCGTCGCATACGGGACGCGGCGGCGCGAGCGCGTGTTCTTGTACGAGCCGTCCTCGTTGCGGGCGGGCGTGCCGTCCTCGTTGAAGTCGAGAATCTCGAACTCGACCTGCTCGGGGGCGTACAGCGTCGCGCGACTCGGGCTGGTGATCGTCGCCGGCTCGGCGAACAGGCGCACGATGTCGGCCGATGTGTCCGAGGCGATCTTCGGCACGTCCACTTCAAAGTCTTCGGGCAGGGCCGACTTCTCGATGCGGCGCAGGTCGGCCACGGTCATGACCGTGCCGGCCTCGACGAGCACCTCGCCCGTGTCCTGATCGACGATCGGCGACGCCAGAGTCTTGCCGTCCAGCTCGCCGCGCCCGACCGTGTAAACGCCCTCGGGCGAGGCGACCGGGAACAGGTTCAGCGCGCGCAGCAGGGTCGTGACCGGGAACTTCCGGGTCTGACCGATCCGCACCGTGATGGCGTCCGTCGCGTCCGTTTCCACGTCCACCCAGGCGCCTTCGCTGGGGATGATCGTGGCGTAAAGCAATTGGCGGCCCGAAAAGTCGAGCGTGTCCTTGAAGTACACGCCCGGCGAGCGGGCGAGCTGCGACACGACGACCCGCTCCGCGCCGTTGACGATGAACGTGCCTTTGTCGGTCATCAGCGGCAGGTCGCCGAGATACACTTCGCTCTCAATGACTTCGGCGCCCTGCGACGACAGTCGCACGCGGGCTTTGATCGGCGATTCGAGGGTCACGTCGCGGGCGCGGCACTCGCCGATGTCGTATTTCGGCTCTCCGAGGGTGAAATCGACCAGTTCGATGGAATGGTTGCCGGTGAAATCGGTGATCGGGGAAAAACTTTCGAAAAGCTCCTTCAGTCCTTCTTCGAGGAACCAACGATAGGAATCAAGCTGGAGTTCAACGAGGTTGGGGACGTCCACCACATGCTCGGTCTGCTTCGTGGTGTGCTGAATCTCTTTCAATACCAATACCTCCTGTGCCGACGCACGAACGTATACCTTACCACAAAAACCCGTATTTTGTCAAGGCGAAGCTCAAAAGCAACTTCCGGTCTTACCCCGTTTGTCTCAGCAGCCAAACATGGACAAGACGCAAAACAAGCGCCCGCCGTGGAGGCAAGACGCTGTATGCTTTTCTAACGCGATTTGTTGCAGTTGAGTTCCCGCCCGCGATTCGCTATAATGGGCGTTATGGAGCATCCAAAGATCGCCATCGCCGGGGCGGGCAGTTGGGGCAGCGCGCTGGCCTTTCTGCTGGGCGGCAAAGGCTTCCCCGTCGCCCTGTGGGACCGTGACGCCGGCCTGGTCGCCCGGATCCAGCAGTCCGGGCGCAATCTTAAATACCTCCGCGACACCGAACTCGGCCCCGCCGTGACGGCAACAGCGTCGCTCCCGGACGCCTTGACCGACGCCGACTGGCTGATCGTCGCCGTTTCTTCCGGCGGCGTCCGCCCCGTCGTCGCGGAAGTCGCCGAGTATTTGGAAGAACAGACCGCCGTGCTCAGCGCCGTCAAGGGCCTGGACGCCGACAGCGGCCTGACCATGTCTGAACTGATCGCCGCCACGCTCGGCGACGTGTCCTCCGCCGGCATTGCCGTCCTGTCCGGCCCGAATCTGGCGGGCGAACTGGTGCGCGGCGTTCCGTCCGCCTCCGTTGTCGCCAGCGACGACCCCGCTCTGGCACGCCGCGCCCAGGCGATGCTGATGACGGAACGCTCCTTCCGCGTCTACACCCACACCGACGTCAAAGGCGTCGAACTCGGCGGCGCCCTCAAAAATGTCCTCGCCATCGGCGCGGGCCTGTCCGACGGCCTGGGCTTCGGCGACAACACCAAGGCCGCGCTGATGACGCGCGGCCTGATGGAGATGACCCAGCTGGGCGTCGCCGCCGGGGGCCAGGCCCTGACCTTCCTCGGCCTGTCCGGCGTCGGCGACCTGCTCGCCACGGCCACGTCCCGCCTGTCCCGCAACTACCGTGTCGGGCTGGGTCTCGCTGCGGGCAAATCACTGGACGCCATCCACGCCGAACTCGGTCAGGCCGCCGAGGGCGTCCCTACCGCCCAGGCCGCCGGGCTGCTGAGCCGCCGCTACAACCTGCAGACCCCCGTCTTCGCCACCATCAACGCCGTTCTGCACGAAGGCAAATCCGCCGGCGCCGCCGTGGAAGAGCTGATGACCCGCGCCGCCCGCGAAGAGTTTCCGGCTTAAAATGCCGAGGCCGGGTCGGGCCAAGCGTAAACCGTGCCGGGTACTTCCAGGCCGCGTCGGCGGATGTGTTCCTGGCCCCAGCCGCACATGGCTTCCAGGACCGGTTTGAGTTTTTGGCCGTGCGGCGTCAGCGCGTAGTCGACGCGCGGCGGGACCTCGCCGTAGCTCGTGCGGGCGATGATGCCGTCCGCTTCCAGCTCGCGGAGCTGTGCGATCAGCATCTTTTCCGTGATCTCCGGCAGGAGCCGCTTTAGCTCCCCGTAACGCCGGGTCCGGTCCCCCAGCCGCCACAAGATCAGAATCTTCCACTTGCCCCCGACGGCGGCGATAGTCGCCTCCACGGGACACTCATAACACGATTTCTTCATCGAGCCGACCCACCTCCGCTACGCACTTTTTTGTCCGTACTTGTTATTTCCGGCGCACGACTCCATACTACCCGCACAACGCGACGAGAGAAAGGTATTAGGAAATGGGACTGATCATGTT
>CAXUCQ010000178.1:0-2316 GCA_964249295.1 uncultured Armatimonadales bacterium
CGTCTTCGCAGCGCCTTACCGCGCGGGCCGCTTGAACTCGTTCTATGGCACCGACACGCCGCCCCAGCAGATGGTCTCCTGCGGGCCATTCGTGCTGAAACAATATGTGCCGAACCAGCGGCTCGTTTACGAACCAAACCCATACTTCTGGGAGCATGGGGCCGGCGGCCAGCAGATGCCTTATCTGGGCGAGTTCGTGTACCTGATCACGCCCGACCTGAACGGCATGGTGCTCAACTTCCGCAGCGGCGGCAGCGATGTGATGGATGTGCCGTCTTCGCTGTACCCGACCGTCGCCCGGTATGCCGGGCGCGACAACTATACGGTCGTGAACAAGGGCGCGGACTGGGGGTTTTCCTACCTCTGCTTCAACATGAACCCGACCTCCACCATGAGTCGCACGCCCGTTCTGCTGCATCTGTTCCAGCAGCAGAAGTTCAGGCAGGCCGTTTCCTACTCGATCAACCGCCAGACGATCTGCGATTTGGTCGACCGCGGCCTGGCGCATCCGCTCTGGGGACCGGTCACGGCGGCGAACACGACCTACGTCGATGCCAACGTCACCCATTACCCGTACAACCCGCAGAAGGCGCTGCAGCTGCTGTCGGAGATCGGGGCTGTGAAAGGTCCCGACGGGATTCTGCGCTACCAGGGCCAGCCGATCCAGTTCAACATCATCACCAACACGGAAAACAATGCGCGGAAGGCGACGGCGACGATCATCCAGAGCCAACTGGCCCAACTTGGCATGAAGGTCACGTTCGCCGCCATCAACTTCAACGACATGATCCGGCGCGCGGACGCTAAGCCCTATGACTGGCAGGCGATGGTCGGCGGGTTCACCGGCGGGCCGGAGCCGAACGACGGCGCGGCGATCTGGCGGTCTTCGGGCGACTATCACCAGTGGTGGCCGGACCAGAAAACGCCTGCCACGCCCTGGGAGGCACGCATCGACCGGGACTTCTCCGCAGGGGCGCACACCTTGGACCCGGCGCAGCGCAAGAAGTATTACGACGACTGGCAGCAGGTCATCAGCGACCAGCAGCCGTTCATCTTCACGGCCACCGGCGAAGATTATACGGCCATCCGTAACCATTACGGCAACCTGCAGCCCGCCGCCTTCTACGGCCTGGGCGGCGCGCTGTGGAACCTGGAACAAGTCTTCGACACGCACGCGACGGGCGTCGCGCCGACACGCTGAAAAAAGTCTTCCCAGGACTGAAGTCCTGGGCTACGAAGTGCATGTTGCCCGCCTGCGCGGGCGTCAGAAATCGATCACGACGCTTCTGCCATCTTGCTCCGGCGCCTTCACGGGCGGACAGGATGCTTTTTGCAGCCCAGGGCTTCAGCCTGGGGAGACCTTTACTAAGAGGACCGTCCATGCTGCGCTTCATCGTCCGACGCTTCCTGCAGCTGATCCCGCTGATCGTCGGCATCACGTTCATCTCGTTCGGCGTCATGAAACTGGCGCCGGGCGACTTCCTGACGCAGATGCAGGCCGACCCGCACATCCGGCCCGCCGCCATCACGCGCCTGCGGCACGAGTTCGGCCTGGACCGGCCCTGGTACATCCAGTACGGCCTGTGGCTGCGGAACGCGCTGCACGGCAACTTCGGCCAGTCGTTCGCCTACCACCAGCAGGTGTTCCACCTGATCGGCCACTACGTCGGGGCGACCCTGCTGCTCGCCGTGGCGTCGATTCTGTTCGCGTGGCTGATCGCCATCCCGATGGGCATCTACGCCGCGACGCACAAGAACGGGTTCGGCGACCGCTTGATGTCCTTGATCGCGTTTTCCGGCATCTCCCTGCCGGGCTTCTTCGTCGCGCTGCTGGCCCTGCTGTGGGCGTCCAAGACGGGCTGGCTGCCCGTCGGCGGCTATGAAAGCCCCAACCACGATCAGCTCTCGGCCTGGGGCAAGTTCTGGGACATCGGCCTGCACCTGATTCTGCCGACGGTCGTGCTCGGCACGCGCGAGCTGGCGACGATCCTGCGGCAGATGCGGGGCAACCTGCTGGACGTGCTGGGCGAGAACTACATCACGGCGGCGCGGGCGCGCGGGCTGGCCGGGCAGGTCGTGATCTGGCGGCACGGCGTCCGCAACGCCATCAACCCGCTGATCACCCTGCTCGGCTATGACCTGGCCGGCATCCTGTCCGGGGCGGCCTTGATCGAGTACGTGATGAGCTGGCCGGGCCTGGGCCAACTGCTGCTGAAGTCGGTGCAGTCTTACGATCTTTATGTGGCAATGGCGTCGTTCGTCATGGGCGCCGGGCTGTTGATTTTAGGGAACTTGATCGCCGACCTGCTGCTGGCC
>CAXUCQ010000178.1:2326-6228 GCA_964249295.1 uncultured Armatimonadales bacterium
GCCGACCCGCGCATCAAGCTCGGTTGATAGCGGCTGGGCCGAGGAGCGAAAGAACACACAATGGGTGCTGACAACCTTTCCACACAGGACGAAGTGCAGCGCGAGGCCGATCTGCGGGCGGACGCCGCCACGCCGCCCCAGGAGACGCCCGCGCTAGGCGCGCAGATGGGGGCGCCGACCGCCGCCGGTCCGGGACAGCTTGTTGCCGTTCCCGGTATCGACACCGAGGCCCTCGCGGACGGCGGCGGAGCGGAGGCGAGCGACAAGCGCACGGCGCGGGCCGAACACCGGGCGGGGCGGCAGATGCTCACGGGACGGGCCGCCGGGCTGGCCGCCCGGCCCTTGACCCCGGTCCAACTCGTCTGGCGCAAACTCCGCAAGAACAAGCTGGCGCTGGCGGGCGGCGTGCTGTTGATTCTGCTTTATCTAACCGCCCTGTTCGCCCAGTTCCTCGCCCCCTATGATTATGCCGCGCAGGACCCGCTGGCGTCGTTCCGCCCCCCCATGCATATCCACTGGACTCCGACGCCGACGATCTATGCCGAGACCGTTCACTTCGACACGTACCATGACTTCGTTTACACGGAGGATCACAGCCGCCCCTCCCGCATCCACTTCTTCGCCAAAGGCGACCCGTACCGGTTCTGGGGGGTGATCCCGACGACGCGGCACCTGTTCGGCACGTCCGGGGGGCAGCGGGCGTACCTCCTCGGGACCGACCAGTTCGGGCGCGACTATCTGAGCCGCCTGCTCTATGGGTCTCAGATCTCGCTCTCGATCGGCCTGATCGCCGTGACGATCACGCTGGCGCTGGGGATGCTGGTCGGCGGCGTCAGCGGCTACTACGGGGGCCGGATCGACGACGTCCTGATGCGCGTCTGCGAGATCGTGATGAGCGTCCCCGACTTCTATCTGCTGCTGGCGCTGGCGGCGGTGCTGCCCCCCACCCTAGCGCCCGTGGTCGTCTTCCTGCTCATCACGCTGATTCTCGCCCTGCTCGGCTGGGCGGGCATGGCGCGCATCATCCGGGGCATGGTGCTGTCGGTGCGGGAGCGGGAGTACGTCGAGGCGGCGCGGTCGCTGGGCGTCTCAGACCTTAAAATCATCGTGCGCCACGTCATCCCGACGACGTTCACCTTCGCCATCGTCGCGGCCACGCTGTCCGTGCCGGGTTTCATCCTGGCGGAGTCCGGCCTGTCGTTTCTGGGATTGGGAATCCGTGAGCCGCTGCCGTCGTGGGGCAACATGCTGTCCGCCGCGCAGGACATCAACTCCCTGGAAAGCCGCCTGTGGCTGCTGACGCCGGGCGTCGCCATTTTTCTGACGACACTGGCGTTTAACTTTTTGGGCGACGGCCTGCGCGACGCCCTCGACCCGAAGTCGCGCGATTGAACATTATGAACGAAACTCAGCCTTTGCTGTCCGTGCGCAACCTTCAGACCCAATTCGCCACCGATGACGGCCTGGTCAAAGCCGTGGACGACGTGTCGTTCGACCTCAGCCCGAGCGAGACGCTCGGCATCGTCGGCGAGTCGGGCAGCGGCAAGTCGGTGACGGCGATGTCCGTGCTGCGTCTCATCAGCCGCCCCGGCCGTATCACAGGCGGCCGGATCCTGTTCAAAGGACAGGATCTGCGCGCGTATTCGGAGAAGCAGATGCGCGGCCTGCGCGGCAACGACATCGGCATGATCTTCCAGGAGCCGATGACGAGCCTGGACCCGCTGTACACGGTCGGGTATCAGATTCGGGAGGCGGTCGAGCTGCACCAGGGGCTGCACGGGGCGGAGGCGAAACAGGCCGCCGTGAAGGCGCTGCGGGACGTGGGCATCCCCGACCCGGAGCAGCGCGTGGACGCCTACCCGCACCAGATGAGCGGGGGGATGCGTCAGCGCGTCATGATCGCCATCGCGCTGAGCTGCAACCCGCAGCTGCTGATCGCCGATGAGCCGACGACGGCGCTGGACGTGACCATGCAGGCGCGGATTCTGGATCTGCTGAAGGAGCTGCGGCGGTCGCGGCAGATGTCGCTGCTGCTGATCACGCACAACATGGGGCTGGTCGCGGAGATGTGCGACCGCGTGATCGTGATGTACAAGGGGAAGATCCTGGAGAACAAGCCCGTGGACGAACTGTTCCGTAACCCGGAGCACCCCTACACGCGGAGCCTGCTGCAGTCAATCCCCCGGTTGGACAGTCCGCCCAAACGCCCGCTGCCGATCGTGGAGTGGGAGGAAGCCGCGGCCGTTTAGCGGCGTATGAGAAGTGGGCGCGGGGGCCGTTGTCGGACCCTGCGCCGCCGATGTTAGCTGTCGCCTTGCGGGGTGGCCGGCTGGCGGTCGGGCCGACGACTGTGTGCCGCGCGGCGCGTTCTTCCGCTGAGCAGGGACGTGTACCACTGTCGGCAGCGGCTCTGCAGCTGCTGCCAGCGGCTCGATGGTCGGCGTCGACCAAAATCGTCAAGGGCGGGCGTGTTCCGGGCCGTTACATGCTCCATCAGGACGCCCTCGTGCTGGTGCGCGAGGCGGTGCCAGGCCAACTGGATCGTCGTCGTGTCGCGTCCGAACTGTCCGTGCCAGCCGCAGGTGAAGCACTCGCGGTTGTCGTTGTGGTTGAGCGTGCCGCAGAGTTCGCAGACCTTCAGTTCGCTCGGCGCGACACTCGCGTCCGGCGTCTTCGCCCTCGGTATCCACTCCATCTTCCCGTCCCTCTCTAAACCTCGCGTCGGAAACGCCCCGCGTCGGGCGTTGTTTCTGTTCTGTCTATACCCGCTTTTCCCTGATCGGGGACGGCCCGTCGCCGTGCCGGTATGGGAATTATTGCCAGGTTCGGCGTTTTTCTTCACGGTGTTTTGCCGGGATTTTCGCAGCCGGCGGCGGCGGCGGGACGGCTTCAGGCCGTCATCGGCCCTGCGCGCGTCTTGACAAGCGGCCCTTGCAGCGTGTATACTTGTTGGAGTGTCTGGGGCAGGGTTGTAACGCACCGCGATGTTTGACAGTTTATCCGACAAGCTGCAGAACGTTTTTGGCCGTCTTCGCAACAAAGGCGCACTGACGGAACAGGACGTCAGCGAAGCCCTGCGCGAAGTCCGCTTGGTGCTGCTCGAAGCCGACGTCAACTTCAAAGTCACCAAAGATTTCATCGCGCGGGTCAAAGAGCGGGCCATCGGCGAACACATCCTGGACGGCCTGAACCCCGCCCAGCAGGTCGTCAAGGTCGTCAACGAGGAGCTGACGGCGCTGCTCGGCGGGGAACAGGTCGGCCTGTCCTTCTCGACCCGCCCGCCGACCGTGCTGATGCTGGCGGGACTGCAGGGCGCGGGCAAGACGACCCACGCCGGCAAGCTCGCCACGCTGCTGCGGAAGCAGGGTCGGAACCCGCTCCTCGTCGCCGCCGACATCTATCGGCCCGCCGCCATCACGCAGCTTCAGGTGGTCGGCGAGCAGGTCAAGACTCCCGTCTTCACGCTCGGCGACAAGGTCGATCCGGCGCAGATCGCCCGCGAGGCCGTCGAGTTCGCGGGGCGGAACGGCCACGATGTCGTCATCCTCGACACGGCCGGGCGGCTCCAGATCGACCAAGCCTTGATGGAGGAGCTGCGGCGGGTCCGCGACACGGTCCAGCCGCAGGAGATCCTGCTGGTCGTGGATGCGATGACGGGCCAGGAAGCCGTCAACGTCGCCCAGGGCTTCAACGATTCGCTGGACGTTTCCGGGTTTATCCTGACGAAGATGGACGGCGACACGCGCGGCGGGGCGGCCCTGTCCATCAAGACGGTCGTCGGCAGGCCGATCAAGTTCATCGGCGTCGGCGAGAAGATGGACGCGCTGGAAGTCTACTACCCGGACCGCATGGCCTCGCGCATCCTGGGCATGGGCGACGTGCTGACGCTGATCGAGCGGGCC
>CAXUCQ010000179.1:0-6227 GCA_964249295.1 uncultured Armatimonadales bacterium
TGGTCGGCATCAACATCAGCACGCTGCCCAAAGAGGAAGTGATGGCCTCGCGCGGCTGGTAGCCGCGTCCCGCCGTTTGTCGGAGATCCCGGTGGCGAGCAGGACGCTCGCCGCCTTTCCCTCCCAAAGAGCAGCCTTGTCTTCCTACCCCAACCCACCGCGCCCGGCAGCCCAGAGCCAGTCTCAGGGTGATGTCGCCCTGTTCATCGACTGGGAGAACTTCAAGTACAGCCTCTATGAACTCGGGCAGATGCCCGACGTGACCGCGCTGATGCAGGCGGTCCGGGACAGGTACGGACGGCCCGCCGTGGCCCGCGCCTACGCCGACTGGCAGGACTACTACCACCGCAAGTCTTTCGACCAGATGGGCCTGTACCACGCCGGCATCGAGCCGGTCTACGTCCCCAGCCGGCGCAACTCGTTCCAGCAGGACCGCATCAAGAACAGCGTCGATGTGAAGATGAGCCTGGACTGCCTGGAGTGGAGTTTCACCCACCCACACGTCGGGACTTTTGTCCTGGTGGCGGGCGACGCCGACTTCCTCCACGTCGCCGCGATGCTGCAGCGGCGCGGCTGCCGCGTCGTCATGATCGGCGTTTCCAGCAGCACGTCCCAGCGCCTGAACGCCGTCGTGGACGAGGTCGTCTACTACGACACCGAGATCGAACACGTCGAGTCCCGACCCGCCGTGGAAGCGGCGCCGGTTTCGCCGTCCCCCGCCCCGGCGTCCGCCGTCGGCAGCCGCCCTGTCTCACTGGAAGCCGCCGCCGAAACTCTGGTCGCCCTGGTGCGGGAGCAGCGCGAGCAGGAGAACGGCCTCAACTACCCCCCGATTCTGTCCTGGCTCGGGCTGCAGATGCGGGATCGCGCCCCCGGCTTCACCCTGCAGCAGCACGGGCTGGCGAGCTTCAAAGACTTCGTCGGCGCCCTGGAACGTCAAGGACGGCTGAGGATCGAGACGGCGGACCTCGTCAATCGCGTCTGGCTGGCCGAAGACCGCCCCGCCCGCGAAGAAGAGCCGGCGCCGACCGGCAAAGCATCGCCCGACGCTCCTCCCGTCGTGCTTGATGGGCTGTCCCCGGAGCAGACGGACGAGATGACCGACATCATCCTCACCGCCGACGACATCGAGAACAGCCACCGCGACTACATGGCGAGGAACCTGCTCGTGCGCTTCCTGCACAACAAGGGTCACTGGGACCCGTCGGCCCTGCCGTCACGCGCCGCGCCCCTGGTGGCCCAATCGTGGCGCACCCTGGAAACGGACGACATCTTCCGACGCCTCGAAACCGCGCTCGACCTGGGCATTCTGATCGGCGTCACTTACACAGACCCGTACACGGGCATCGAGAAACCCGCTGTCGAACTCAACCGCTCCCACCCCTTTGTGCAGTACGTCCTCGCCATGCCCGTCGGCGGTTGACAAAAAAGGCCGGGGCGTTGTCTCGCCCCGGCCACCATTCCTCTGTTTAACCCGCCGCGAAGTCACTCATCAGCGCGGGCGTCGCCGAGTCGAACCCGACCACGTCCAGCATCCCCGCGTCGTCCGGGTCGGCGATGGAGAACCCGTTCGAGACCATGCCGCAGACGACCAGCTTGGCCGGGATGCCCGTGCGCTCCCGGTACTCGCGCAGCGCCTGGGCTGGATGGATCTTCCCGGCCCACGTCTCCGAGTCCGTGTAGATCACGAACACGTCCGCCGCGACCTTGTTCTGCAGCGCCCACGTCATCGGCAGGGCGCAGTCGGTCCCGCCGAACGGCAGCCCGGAGACCGTGTTCAGCACGTCGTCGAGCCGCTGCCGGGGCGAGATTGCGAGCGGCGTCAGCGCGGCCTGGCCGCCCCACATCCCGCCGTAGCCGCCGCTGCCCGCCGTGAACGCGACGGCCTGATACTGGGCTTCCGTCGCCGCCGTGACCAGCGCCATCGCGGCGCTGGCGATCCGGGGCGTCAGCCCCGGCACCCCCGCGATCTGGCCGCCGCCCATCGAGCCGGACACGTCCAGCGCCAGCAGCCACCGCTTGCCGGTCGGCGTGACATTGCCGAACGAGGCGTAGAACGCCCGGTCCAGCGCGTCCACGATCTGCGGAACCGGCGTCCAGGTGTTCTGCCCGCGCTCGCCGCGCCCCTGGGCGTAGGTCTTCAGCGCCGACAGCACGGCGATGGGGTGGACGCGCGCCGACCGCAGCCGCGCCTCGTCCGTGATCTGCGCCGCCACCCGCAGGGTCGCTTCTTCCGCGCCCGGCCCGACCGCGCCGACGCGCGTCAGCGTCGCCAGGTTGCGGATCAGCGCCGTCAGCGGCATCTGCTCCAGCAGGGCGTCCCAGACCGTGCGGCTCGTCAGCCAGTGGGTCGGCACGGCCTCGCGCGGCAGACGATAAGTGCGGATGAGATCGGCCATCTCGGCCTCACCCTCGCACTGCTTGGCCCGCTCGGCGGCCCAAACCATGCGCAGGGCGGCGTCCGGGTGCGGATCGACGCCGACACCCGGCCAGCCCTGGGTCATCCAGTGATACAGGCCGAAGTGCTGTTCCGTCGCCGGCTTGGGGTGCGCCAGCCGCAGCAGGTCGCGGTGGCTCCAGCCGTCGCGCTGCCCGTACTTGACCGCCTGGTACGCCAGCTTGTCGGCGGGCATGGCGTTGTACCACGCGGCGACCGCCTGGCGCAGACCGCGCCCCCAGCCGCGCATCCCGTCGACGTACTCGGCGAAGTGGAACAGATGGGTCCCGATCCGTGCCACCTGCGGCAGCGCCGCCAATGCCCGGCGGCGGGCCTCGTCGTCGCCGAACGCGGCGACCATCGCAAGGGCGAACAGCGCCGGGTCGTTCTTGGGCGCGCGTCCCTCTTCGGACACGGCGACGATCTCGGCCACGACGCGCGCCCCGTCGGCGGCGATGCAGCGGCGGACCGCGTCGGCGTTGTCCAGGCTCAGCGTCCGCTCGGCGGCGTAGTACGACCCGCCCTCGGCGCCCAGCACGAGAAAGCGATTCAGGCGCGTCCAATCGTCCACGGCGAAGGCGTAGCCGCCCGCGCTGTTCGGCACCTGCGCCGAGCCGGGGATCGCCTGCCCCTGCGGCGTCTTCTTTTTGTTGAGCACATTCTTCAGATACGTCATCGTATTCTCCTCTCGGCCCCGGTGGGGCGGATGCCGGACAGGCAAGTAGCCGCACCTGGGACTGTGCAAAAGATAACCCAGGCACTCCGGCCCGTCCGGGCGTTGTGGTGGAGAGCGGGAGGATTCGAACCTCCGACCCGGTCGGTTGTAGCGATAACCGTTCCCCAACGGCCCGCAGGGCGGGCAAAGGGCGGACAACGGAGTCTGCCTTGCGGCAGTCCTGCTCTGCCTCTGAGCTACGCTCCCCACAAATGGCCGGGCAAATCGTGCGCGTGGGCGGCTTGCCAGCAACGGGGGCTGGTGCAGTTTTCCCCGACTGCGCGCCATGGGTGGTGGATAACCCACACGCTCCGGCCCGACCAAACTAATCCTAAATTGAGAGTGGCAGGGTTTGCACCTGCACCGTCTTGCGACGACGCCATCCCAGATAACCATGAACCTGCGGCCCGCAGGCGGACAAAGGGCGGCCACGGGTATGCCTTGCGGCAGTGGCGCGTGTCTGCGATTCCACCACACTCTCTGAGTGGTTCGGGCAAATTGTGGCATGGGAGTTGCCCCCATGGGGGACAATCAATTAACGGTTGATAACCCACGCGCTCCGGCCCGAACCAATTCTTTCTCCATCCTTGCCGTGAAAAGGGGCAGAGTTCGGGCAAGGGTCTGTCCTGGGATCACCCGAAAAACCGGGGTTGGATTCGAACCAAGTGTGCCGATAACCCAGAAACTTCGGCCCGAACTCTGCTTTATTCATTGCAGCAGCGACACGGCACACGCCGCGGCGGCCCCTAACAGCAGCAGCACCATCGCCACATCCCACCCGCTGCGCCAGAAGCGAGCGAAACCGGCGGCGCGGCGCGGAGCAAACCCTGTTGGCTTCGGCGCGTCCGTGAACTCCAGCACGATCACGTTCTCCCGGCGCTCGACGATCCGCGCCCGCGCGGAACCAGGCGGCTTCACCACAGGCCCGTGGGCCAGCCGCCGTTCCTGTTCGTCCAGGTAGTGCTGCAAGTACAAAGGCGGCCTGTCGAGCCGCTCACTTGCCGATGGCTCATCACTGAGTATCAAGTCTGACATCGCTTTCTCCTCGTCATTGAGAGACAAAAACGCCCACTGCCGGGCGGGAAGCCTTCGCAGTGGGCGTTTCGGAAGCGGTTGACTCAGCGCGATCAGCGCGGAAGCAATCTTCCTCCTGCGAAGGGGAATGGTGACGGGCGATTCTGGAACGCAAGCGTCGGACGCACGCGGACCGCGCCCAGAGAGGCGCCGTCGGTCGTTAAGTGCCGCTGTTCGGTTGTTGCGATGCTCTGTTTTATGGCCATGCTCGTCTGCCACTCCCTTCTATAAATTGGTGAGGCCGTATTATACACGCCTGCTGATGGACTTGTCAACCCTGCTTGATGGTTTTTTTCGCTCCGCTAGGGTCTACTGCTTGACGGCCTGCACCCAGATGCCTTTGCGGAGCACGGCGCTGGCCGCCGACGCCAGTGCCTGCGGGTTCGTCCCCGGCTGCAGCGCCGCGTCCGCCGGCGTGAAGGTCAGGATCGTCCGGTCCGCCACCACCAGGTCGCTGCCGTCCGCCTTGACCTGGTATAGTTGCAGCCCCGAATCAAGCAGCTCGTTCAGCGCGCCCGCCGCGCTCGCCGCCCGACCGCCTTGTGGGTCGGCGACGGTCGCCAGGGTCTGTCCGCCGAAGAGGATCTGGGCCGTCGCGGCGGGGCCGGGGACCACGCTCACCTTGGGTCCGCCCGTCACCATCCGCACTTCTTTGGGGGTGATAGGGACATCCATCTGATGCAGTTCCGCCGTGATCGCCGTCACGCGGTCGCTCGTGTAGGGGTGGTCGCGCAGGATGCCCAGCTCGACGGTCGGGCTGAGCTGCTCCTGTTCCGCCAGCCGCTGCATGAACGTCAGCATGCCGACCGGGTTGAAGCCTGCCCGTGACATGATGATCGCGCCGCCGTGGTCGGCATCCTGTTCCGCGGCTTCGCTGTATTTGTTGTTCAGAATGCCCATCTGGGAGTAGGATGCGCCCTGGTAGAGATTGGCGATGTCCTGCGGCGGGACGTGGGCCAGCACCGCCGCAATCATGCCGATCGCCATCTGGGTGTTCATCTTGCTCTGCTCGTGCGAGAGCGCCTGGACATGGTGGTGGGCGGCGTGGGTGATCTCATGCCCCAGCACGCCGGCCAGTTCGTCGTCGGAGCGGACGAACTTGAGCAGCCCGGAGTTGACATACACATAGCCGCCCGGCAGCGAGAAAGCGTTGACGTCTTTATCCTTGATGATGAAAAAGTGCCAGGTGAACGGGTATACCCGCTCGTTGCCGAAGCCGTGCGTTTTGGGGTCGAACGGCACCACCGTCGTGTCGGCAACCGCCGCCAGACGCTGGCCGATCCGGTTGACCCGCTCCACGTCCGCCGGGTCGGTGTCGAACTTGGCGGTCTTGGCGATCTGCGCGGAGATGTCGGCGCCCTGTTTGCTTTCGTCCGCCGCCTGGCGCTTGTCCCGGTCGGAAAGCGCCGGCAGGTCGGCCTGCGCGCGGGGCGCCGCACCACCCAAGGCCAGCAATGCCGCCGTCGCACAGACCAGTCTCCAGTTCATTCGCCGCCGCCTTTCCGCGCGTCCCGGCCCGACAAAAGAGGATGTCGAAAAATCATGCTATAATAGAGCGTGCTACACCGTCGATGTTTCGGGCCGTTTCTCGTGGCCCTGTTCCTGACCGTCGCCCCAGCGTATGCTCAACAGAAGCCTGCCGACAGCCTGACTGCCCTGGTCGCGGCGGCGCAAGCCGCTCCTCGAAGCGCCGCCGCCCAGCGCGCCGTGGAGAACGCCGTCAGCGCCGGACTGCCGGAACAGCTTCCCTCCGACCTAATCGCGCGGCTCCCCGTCGACACCTTCGCCGCGCCGGACGGCCTCGGCATTTTGGGCGTCCCCAAGCCCTATCTGGTCACAACGGCGGCGGAGCCTCAGCACGGGCAGGACTTCGCCAAGATCACCTATCTGTACCAGGCCGACGGACATGGCACGCTGGACCAGTTCTGTCAGGTGCATTATACAATGCCCGACGATGCGCCCCTGGCCGCCCGGAGCGCCCGCCTGCTCGCGCTTTCCCAC
>CAXUCQ010000180.1:0-3420 GCA_964249295.1 uncultured Armatimonadales bacterium
CTCCAGGGCCAGGTGGCGCGACAGGTACGCGATCAGGCGCGGGATCGAGAAGAGCATGTCGCCCGTGCCGGCCTGCTGCCGAACCTCGCCGTTGACGCTCAGGGTCAGTTCCAAGTTGTGCGGGTCGGGGATCTCGTCCGCCGTCACCACGCACGGGCCGAGCGGGCCGAACGTGTCGTAGCTCTTGGACAGGAACCAGGGCAGGCTGCGGGCCTGGGCGCGCTTCTGGGCGTCGCGGGCCGTGACGTCGTTGAACAGCGTGTAACCGGCCACCAGCGACAGGGCCTCGGCCTCGGACACGTCCTTGCCGCCCTTGCCGATCACGACCGCCAGTTCCCCCTCGAAGTCGATGCGCCCGACGTGCGGCGGCAGCACGATCGGGCGGCCGCTCGCGATGACGCTGGTGGACGCCTTCAGGAAGACGATCGGCTCGGTCGGCGCGTCGTTGCCCAGTTCCTTGGCGTGGTCGGCGTAGTTGCGCCCGATGGCGAGGATGCGGTTGGGCCGGGGCAGCGGCGCGGCCAGCGTCACGCCGACTTCGGGCCAGATCTGGTCCAGCAATTTGTTTCTCTGCATCTCGCGGACGATCTCGGCGAAGCGGGGCAGCGCGGCGATGAGCAGGCTGGGATCGCTGGGGACGCTCAATCCGCGCGGGCGGACCGCCTCAGCGACGGCCAGGACGCGCGCCAGCGGCAGGGTCTTGTCCCGGACTTGAATGCCGGGAACGGTCGGCTCCTGCGGGTCGTCGAACTCTTTGTAGCAGACGAATTTCATGGTGTCTCCTCGTCGGTACTCGTTCCGCCGCCCTCTACTGTTGAGGGATTGGTGGCGTGACTCTGAACTTGCAGACCAGCACCATGCCATCATCGGCGGGCGGCCATGACGCCGTCTTGCCGGCCGTCAGCAGCATCAAGCCGCCGTCCGGCGTCGGCAGGGGTTCTCCTGTGGCGAAGCCTGACGACCCCGAGAAAGGGTTGTCAGAGGATATGCTGCTGCTGCCGCCGTTCATCTTGCACAAGGTTTTCAACTTCCCCGGCATCGTGAGGTCTCCGCCGAGCGGATAAAGCCCGACCTCCGCTTCAACGCGCGTGCTTCGGTCGCCGGGCATCGGCGATGTACCGATGCCGATCGTTTCAAGCGTTTTCCCGTTTCTGCGAACCTCCAATCGGCAGTTGAGGCCTTGCCCCGGTTTGGGGACCTCAACGCCGAACTTCCAGAACCTCATGTCCATCAACTGTGCCGTGTCATCCGGTGGGACGACAGCCGCCGTGACCTTGAGGCCGTCCGGGGTTGTGCATGTGTTCGTCTGCGTGTTCGCCTTGTCCCCACACGAGGCGAGCAGGGCGGCGCTGCAGACGCTCAAACAGAGGGCGGCGCTTCTGACGGATGTTTTCACAATGTCTCCTCCTGCCGTCTCCGCTCAGGAGTCCGGGTCCCAGACTAGCGTCAGGTCGAGCGTGAAGCCGGGCAGCTCGGGGTCGGCGGGGAGCGAGGCGGGCGCGTCGAGCGTTTCCACGTTCCTGCCGGGGCGGTACACGAAGACGCGCCTGCCTGCGGTGTCCAGGAGCCAGCCCAGGCGCGCGCCGTTATCTAAGTATTCCTGCATCTTCTCCTGGGTGGTTTCCAGGCTGTCGGAGGGCGAGCGCAGTTCCACCACAAAGTCGGGGCAGAGCGGCAGGAAGCGTTCCTTCTGCTCCGACGTGAGCGGTGCGAGGCGGGAGCGCAGCACCCAAGAGGCGTCTGGCGACCGTTTCGCGCCGCTGGGCAGCGTGAAGCCCGTCGAAGAGTCGAATGGGATGCCGCTGCCGTCCTGAGCGGCCCAATTGCCCAAGTGACGGGCGATCTCGTTGTTGCGGCGTCCCGTTCCACCTCCGGTCGGTGGCATGATGACCCAATCTCCTTCGGCGGTCTGTTCGATACGCAGGTCGGGGTTCTGCCGGCAGAAGGCGAAGAACTGGTCGTCGGTCAGGTCGAGGAGCGGGCGCATACGGAGAACGATGCCATCGACGGGGGCGTCTGTGACGGTCGGCGTTTGGGGCGGCTCCAGGGCGGTGGTCATGATGGTTCCTCGTGTGACGGGTCACTTCTTCTCGTACCAGATCAAAAATCGCTCGGCCAGCTCGCGGATGGTGCGGTACGGGGCTTCGGCGCAGCGCTCGCCTCGGAACAGGAACGTCGGGACGTGGGTGACGTCGCGCGCGTAGGCGTCGTCGTCGAAGCGGACGATCCGGTCGTGGTACTCCTTGGCCGAGACGGCGCGCAGGAAGTCGGTCACGAACGCGCGGTCGTCCAGCCCGATGCTTGCGACCAGGCCCCCCAGGATGTCCAGGTTGGAGATGTCGTCGGAGCGCTCCCAGAAGGCGCGGTACACGGCCTCGTTGTAGGCGTCGAACTTGTCCGGGGCTTTGTCCTTGATGTATTCCGCCCCTTCCAGGGCGTAGTGGGTGCGGACGACGCCGATGGTCCGGTCCGACAGCGGCACCCCTTCGGACCGGGCGAACGCTTCGAAGCGGCTCGGCGGCAGGTCGGGGTCGCGCGGCCGGGGCGGGAAGTCGGGCAGCGGTCCGAGTTCCTCGGGCAGCAGCTCGTAGCCGACCCAATCGAGCGTGATCTGCGGGAACTCTTCTTTCAGCTTCTGCGCGTGGAAGAATCCGACCCAGCACCAGGGGCAGAGATAGTCGTGTGCGACGGTAACTTTGAGTTCTGGTTTATCGGACATGGTTGTTCCTCAGCCTGCGTGTGGTGTATGACTGCACTGTACCCGTTTCCTGCCGCGCCGTGCCACTCCCTGTCGCGCGAGTTCCCGTGGGGATAACGAGTATAATAGTGCCATCATGACTGCCGGCATCCTGGATGGGCGCCTCAAACCGGGGCTTTTTGCGGGCTACGTGTGGGCGACGGCGGGGGTCGCCGCCGCCACGGGCTGCTTCCGGCTGGCCCACGCCTATCTCGACAAGGGGCAGGCGTCGCTGCTGTACCTGCCCGTCGTGATCGCCTGCGCGGTCCGCTTCGGCTTCGGCCCGGCGGTGCTGGGGGCGACCCTCAGCTTCCTCTGCTGGAACTTCTTCTTCCTGCCGCCGTTCTATACGTTCGTCGTTGAAGACCCCAAAGACTGGATCTCGCTGTTCGTCTTTCTGCTGGCCGCCGTCACGACCGCACTGCTGGCGTCCCGCGCCCGCGTGCAGACGCAGCAGGCCCAGGCGCGCGAGGCCGAGATCGCCACGCTGTTCCAGGCCAGCGAGGCCATCAGCCGCGAGATCCACGCCGACAGACTGCTGGGCGCCCTGGCCGAGCAGCTCCAGACCCTGAGCCGGGCGTCACGCTGCCTCGTCTTCCGCCGCGCGCCCCAGCAAGGCCTCCGCCTCGCCGCCGCCCAGCCACCCGGCCCCGCGCCGACCGGCGGCGAGGCGGAGGCCTTGC
>CAXUCQ010000180.1:3430-6191 GCA_964249295.1 uncultured Armatimonadales bacterium
GCGCTGAGCCGCGAGGGCCAGGCCGACGGCCTGCTGGCGGCGCTGGCCCGGCAGCTGCAGACGCTGAGCGGGGCGTCGCGCTGCCAGGTGTTCCGACGCGACGGGGCGGGCGGACTCCAACTGGTCGCGGCCCCCAGCGCCCCGGCCGCGCCGAGCGACCGTGAGGCCGGGGCCGTCCGGCGGCTGGCGCAGGCGGCTTACGAGAACCGGCAGACCATCGGCTTCGGGCAGAGTCGCGGCCTGTGGGCCAAGGCGCTGCGGGCCGGGACGCCGGGCGGGGGCGTTTCGGACGCCGAGATCGGCGTTTACGTCCCGCTGCAGGCGGAGAACGCTGTGGTCGGCGTCCTGCACGTCGGCCCGCGCCCCGGCGGGCAGCCGTTCTCCGTCCTGGACGAGCGCCTGATCCTGACGCTGGCCAACCACGCAGCGGTGGTCATCGCCCGCGAGGACCTGGCCGTGCAGGCGGCGCAGGCCGACGCTTTGCGGGAGGCCGACGCGCTCAAGGACTCGCTGCTGTCGCTGGTTTCGCACGAGCTGCGGACGCCGCTGGCGACGATCAAGGCGTCGGTCACGGGCCTGCTCGACCCGCGCGCGGTCTGGGACGAGCCGGCGCGCGCCGAGCGACTCCGCTCCGTGGACAGGGAAGCAGACCGCCTGAACGCCGTGGTCGGCAACCTGCTCGACCTGTCCCGGCTCCAAGCGGGCGCGTGGCGCCCCCACAAAGACTGGTGCGACCTGACGGAAGTCGTCGGCACCGTCCTGGACCGCCTGCCCGACGATCAGGCCGCCCGCGTCCGGGTCTGCCTGGACGACGACCTGCCGCTGGTGTGCGCGGACTACACCCAACTCGCGCTGGTGCTGACGAACCTGCTGGAGAACGCCGTCAAATACACGCCCCCCGGACGGCCCATCCATCTGTCCGCCGCCGCCGGGCGTCCGTCGGAGGCGCCCGAGGGCGTGACGCTTTCGGTCCGGGACTTCGGCCCCGGCATCGCCCCCGGCGAGGCGGAGCGTCTTTTCGAGCGGTTCTACCGCGGCCAGAGTCACCGGGACAGCACCGTCCACGGCACGGGATTGGGGCTGGCGCTGTGCCTGGCGGTCGTGCAGGCCCACGGCGGCCGCATCTGGGCGGGGAACGCGCCCGCCGGTGAGCCGCCGGGAGCAGTTTTCTCCCTGTCCCTGCCCCTGGACACAGCCCCCGAGAAGGAGCAGCCATGAGACAAGACAAGCCGACGATCCTGGTCGTCGATGACGAACCCGAGATCCTGCGCGCGCTGCGGTCCGGGCTGACGGCCCAGGGCTACGCGGTGGTGACGGCCGCCGACGGGGCGGAGGCGCTGCGGGCGGCCACGAGCGACGTGCCGGACCTGGTCATCCTCGACCTGATGCTGCCGGGCGGCATGGACGGGCAGGAGGTCTGCCGCCGCCTGCGCGAGTGGAGCAGCCTGCCCATCCTCGTCCTGTCGGCATTGGGGCAGGAGCGCCGGAAGGTCGCCGCCTTAGACGCCGGGGCCGACGATTATCTGACCAAGCCGTTCGGGATGGACGAGCTGACGGCGCGGGTGCGCGCGGCCCTGCGCCGCTTCCGGGGCGGCAAGGCCGAAGCCGAAGCGCCCCTCTTCACGGCGGACGCGCTCTCCGTCGATTTCGGGCGGCGCCTGGTGCTGAAAAACGGCGTGGAGGTCCGACTGACGCCGCTGGAGTACGACATCCTGCGCTTTCTGACCCAGAACGCCGACCGCGTCGTCACCCACCGGCAGCTGCTCGCCAACGTCTGGGGCGCGGAGTATACGGAGGAAACCCAGCTCCTGCGCGTCCACGTCGGGCATCTGCGCCGCAAGATCGAGGACAATTCGGCGCGGCCCCGGCTGGTCATCACCGAACCCGGCGTCGGCTACCGCTTCCGCACCTCCGATGGCTAGACGAGGCGATCTTTACACGATCTTTACACCCGTCCGCGCCTTCTTTACGCCCTCGTTATGCCGCCTGTGATACACTTGCGGCCTATGAAGTTCTTTCCCGACCCGTTTTTCCAGCGTCTGCTGACGGCGCTGACGCTGTACGCCGCGCTGGTCGTCCTTTGGATGCACTGTCCGGCCCCGCCGATGCACATCCTGCCGAGGTGAACCCCATGCCGACGGATCGGCTCTGTGTCTCCGCGCCGCTGTCGGGGATGCCCCCGTCCCAGACGGCGGCGGAGCGCTGGCTGCGCGTGGCCGAGGCCGACTACCGGCTCTGCCGCGAGTTCGCGCAGCGGTTCGACGCCCGGCTGGGGCGCACCCTGCGCTCCCAGCGCGTCGGCTGGGAACTCTTCGGACACCCGCACTGCGCCCTGCTGCTCCCGGATTCGCGCCCGGACGGGGCGGACGACGAGTGGTACCTGTACTACGTTTCGGGCGAGAGCCTGTTCCGGCGGGGCCGCGCCCAGCGCGCCCAGATCGGCATGATCGTCCTGGCGGAAAGCGCGGACGACTGGGCGGAACTGCTGCGCCAGGCCCTGCGGGAGCGGGCGTTCGACGTCCGCTACACCGTCACCCCGGACTACGTCAACGAACTGGGCGAGGTCGAGTACGCCGCGTCGGGGTTCGTGTTCGCGCTGGAGCCTTACGCGCCGCAGTCGGTGGGCGCGGCGCTGCCGCGCATCGCCGGCGCGGGAGGCACGCCGGAGGAGGCGGCGCGGGAAGCGTGTCGCGGCTGGCTGCAGTCGCTGGGAAGACCCTGATGCTGTTCAACGAAGCGGCGCTGACGCTCTGCCTGATGC
>CAXUCQ010000181.1:0-215 GCA_964249295.1 uncultured Armatimonadales bacterium
ACACACTCAAAGACATCCATCCCTACGACTGGAGCAGCGTCGCGCCGCACTATGAGGCGCTGCAGACCGAAGAACTGACCGCCGCGACGGCGCAGGACTGGCTGCGGCGGTGGAGCGACCTCGACCGCGTCGTCGGCGAGGCCGGCAGTGCCGCGTCGCGGGCGATGTCCGAGGACACGGCGCCGTACGGCACCGCGCCGACCGCCGGTATGAGC
>CAXUCQ010000181.1:225-6176 GCA_964249295.1 uncultured Armatimonadales bacterium
GAGAACACGGCGGACGAGGCGGCGAAAAAGACGTACCTCGATTTCTTGCAGCAGATCGCGCCGCAGATCCAGGTCGCAGACCAAGCATTAAAGACGAAACTGCTGGCGCTGACCGACTTCACACCCTCCGCTGACACTGTGCATCTGTTCAAGCGCCTCCGAAGCGAGGCTGCACTCTTCCGTGAGGCCAACGTCACTCTCGACACCGAGATCGAGACGCTGGCGACGCAATACGATGAGATCGCCGGCGCGATGACCGTCGCCGTCGACGGGGAGACGCAGACGATCCAGCAGGCGGCGCAGCGCCTCCAGGAGCCGGACCGCGCGGTCCGTGAAGCCGCTTGGCGGGCCATCCAGGACCGATGGCTGCAGGATCGGGCGTCGCTCGACTCGCTGTTTCTCGATCTGCGCGGAATGCGGCAGCGGCTCGCCCACAACGCCGACCTGCCGGACTACCGCGCGTACCGCTGGCAGGAACTCCAGCGCTTCGACTACACGCCCGAAGACAGCCTGGCGTTTGGCCGGGCGATCGAAGAGCATGTCGTTCCGCTCGCCGCCGAGCGCCGGGAGCGGCGGCGGCGTCAGCTCGGCCTTGACACCTTGCGCCCATGGGATCTGGATGTCGATCCCCTGGGGCGCCCGCCGCTGCGTCCGTTCGCCGCTGTGACCGACCTCGAAGAAGGGACGGCCCGCATCTTCGCGCGCCTGGACCCGGAACTCGCGCGTCAGTACGCGCGCCTCCGGGCAGGCTTCCTGGACCTCGCCTCGCGCCGCAACAAAGCGCCGGGGGGCTACTGCTCGTTCTTCGCCAAGACGGGGCTGCCGTACATCTTCATGAACGCCGTCGGCACCCAAGACGACCTTCAGACCATGCTGCACGAGTGCGGACACGCCTTCCACGATCTCGAGTCCGACGCCCATCAGCCGCTGATCTGGAACGTCGGCGCCCCGTCAGAGTTCGCGGAAGTGGCTTCCATGGGGATGGAGATGCTGGCGTCGCCGTACCTGGAATCAGCCAACGGCGGCTTCTACTCCCCCGCCGACGCGGACCGGGCGCGGGCGGAGCATCTGGAGAAGATCATCCAGTTCTTCCCCTACATGGCGGTCGTGGACGGGTTCCAGCACTGGGCCTATGCGGAAGCCGGCAGCGACGCCACGGCGGCGGACATGGACCGCCAGTGGGACGCGCTCTGGCAGCGCTTCCTGCCGGGCGTCGACTGGACAGGCTTGGAGGCACAGCGGACGACGGGCTGGCACCGCAAGCTGCACATCTATCAGTATCCGTTCTACTATGTCGAGTACGGCATCGCACAGCTCGGGGCTTTGCAGGTCTGGCGCAATTCCCAGGCGGACCAGGCGGCGGCCCTCAGCGCCTATCGAAAGGCGCTGGCGCTGGGCAATACCCGACCGCTGCCCGAACTGTTCGCGGCGGCAGGGGCGCGTCTGGCCTTTGACGGCGACACGGTCGGGGAGTTGATGTCGCTCGTCGCCGCGCACCTGCCCACGGAATAGGTGTCACGCATGGAGCAGAGCATCGCCGCCTTTGCCATCGTCGCGCTGGCCTTCTGGATGGTTGGGCGACGGCTGTGGAGCCAGATTTCGGCGTTCCGCAGCCGCCCGCCCCGGCGGACAGGCCGGCGCGCGGAGAAACCCGCGCCTGCGGCTTCGCCCCTGATTCAAGTCCAGCTCAAACCGCCGGCGCATCTGAAGCGGCCCCCCCCGGAACAATGACGCTCCCACCACAGTCTCTCTATCTCGGGGCCTTGCTGATGGGGCTGGCGGGGGGGTTCGCCCACTGCATCGGCATGTGCGGCGTTTTCGTCGTTTCTTACGTCGGCCTGCCCGACAAAGACGCCTCGAAGCACTTTTGGCGCCCGGAGCGGCACCTGATGTTCCACGGCGGGCGTCTGTCCTCGCTCACGCTTCTGGGCTTCTGCGGCGGGACGATCGGGCTGCTCGGCCATCGGTGGGCGACGCTGCAGGGTGCCGTCAGCGTGGCCGTGGGCCTGCTGATGTTCGGGCTGGCGCTGGGGCTGGCCGGGATCATCCCCCACTTCAAGCTGCCGGAACCCGATGTCATGGGCGCGGGCGGCGGACGGATGCGGCGCTTGTTCGTCCGGGCGCTGAAATCGCGGACGGCCTTCCGCCCCCTGCTGATCGGCCTGTTCGTCGGGCTGCTGCCGTGCGGGCTGACCTACACGGCCCTGGTCGGGACGTTCGCGCTGCGCCCGCTGTCCGGCGCACTGCTGATGCTGCTGTTCGGCATGGGGACTGTTCCGGGCTTGCTCACGCTCGCCGTGTTCGGCAACCGCCTGTTCGGCGGCCTGCTGACAAGAGCGGCGTTTCGGACCCGCATGACGCAGGTCGCCGCCGGGCTGATGGCGCTGCTCGCCGCCGCGTTCATCTGGCGGGGCGTGGCGAGCCTGTAAAAGTTCGGCCATTGGGTATACTGAGAAATCCAAACAATTTCCAGAGGAAGTTTATTGAAAGCAGCCGACATCACCTCGGAAGAGAAGCGTGACGCGATCATCGCGGGCGCGGAAGACAAAAAGGCCAACTACATCACCGCGCTCGATCTGCGCGGCAAGACGCTGATCGCCGACTTCTTCATCATCTGCTCCGGCACGTCGAACATCCACATCCGTTCCATCGCGGACGGCGTCATCGAGGCGCTGGAAAAGCAGGGCATCCGGCAGCGCCGGATGGAAGGCTACAGCGAGGCCACTTGGATTCTGCTTGACTACGGCGACGCCATCGTACACGTCATGGCCGAAGAGCAGCGGGACTTTTACGGGCTGGAAAAGCTCTGGACCGGCGAGCGCGCCTCGGTCGGCGTGGCCGCCGACGCCAGCGACGCCGCCGCAGATGAACCCCTCGACGCGGAGGACGCGGATGTCGTCTCCGCCTGAGCCGCCTCCGCCGCGCCGTCCGTCGCCTCGCACGATGCCGAGGGTTCCGGCGCGCGACTTCGCCCAGGACGAGCAGATCGGGCGGCTCCTGACCGTCGCCAGCATCCAGCTCCGGCGCGGCCAGACGGCGGAAGCGGAAGCTGCCGTGCAGGAGATCCTGCAAACGCGACCGACCGACGCCGCCGCGCTGGAACTGCTGGCGGACATCCGCCTGTCCCGGAACGACTTCGACGGCGCGCAGGCCGCGCTCCAGGAGGCCCTGGTCACCGAGCCGGGCCGGGCCACGGCGGAAGCCAAGTTGGGCCGCACGGCCCTGCGCCGCACGGAGCAGCAGCGCATCGGCAGCCTCGGCGTCGCCTATGCCGCTTCGGACACGGCGCTGATGCGGCTCGCGGGCGGCTCGCGCCGGAGCAGCCAGTGGGCGACATTTGCCTCGGCCATGATCCCCGGCCTGGGGCAGTACGTCAACGGCGAGACCGTCAAAGGCGTCGTCCTGGCCGCTGTGTATTTCCTCGCAATGGCCGCGCTCACTTTGCTGCCCGATGCCCAGGGATTAGCCCACCAAATCTCGATGCTGTTTGTCCCCAGCGTCCATGCCGGACGGGCCGTATCGGCCCCGGTCGGCCCTGCGGCCTGGTTTCTGCTGTTTCTGCTGTTCGGCGTCTGGCTGTACGCCGTCGTCGATGCCGCCCTCGCGTCACGCCGCGCCGCCGTCACGCCATCGCCGGGGCGCGACGGCTGGCGGGTCTAGACTTCACACTCCGCTCGTAAAGGAAACTGTCTTCCATGACTCATTCTTCGCTCCCGCCCGTCCGCATGGCCCGCGGCGTGGCCGTCAGCCTCGTTTCTGCCCTGTCACTTGCCCTCCTGGCCGGCTGCGGCGGCTCCGGCGGCACAGACTCCGCCCGCCTCCGCGCCGTGGACGCCGCCACGGATTCGGGGACGGCGAACATCCTGGTGAACAGCTCCGCCACGTATGGGGACCAGTCGTATTTCGCCGTCAGTTCCTACTTCTACATCGGCTCCGGCAGTTCGTCGTTCACGGCCCTCGCCAACACTCAATCCTCCTCGACGCAGGCGCGTACCAACAGCTACAGCCTCTCGGACGGCCAGTTCTACACGGCCTACCTGGTGGGACGGCCAACGACCGCCCTGCCCACAAACACAGGCTTCAGCGAAATCCTCGTCACCAATGACTCGAAGCCGACGCTGACGGGCAATCAGGCCGCGATACGGGTCATCGACGCCGCGCCCGACGCGGGCGGCGTCGATGTGCTGGTGAACGGAAGCGCCCCCGCCCCGTCTTTCTCGGGCGTGACGTTCCAGAAGGCCGTCGACAACACGTTCGTCGGCACGTACATCCCCGTGCCGGCGGGGACGCTCTCGGTGCGGGTGAACCTGACCGGCACGTCCAAGGCCATCATCCCCGCGACAACCGTGAACGTCCAGGCCGGACGCGGCTACACGCTTCTGGTCACGGAGCCGACCGCCGGCACCGCCGCGACGGGGACCGTGGGCGGCACGGCCCCGACGTATGCCCTGCAAACGACATCGGAGTAGGGGTCCCGTGTCGTCCCCTGCCGGGAACGCCGGCGAACCACGCGCTGTTGAGCGTCTTGGACAGCCGCCGTCGGCTGTCCCACTGATTTGGAAGGAGTCACACCTATGACTACGACAACCGCGCCCAACGCGGCGGCTTCCGGCGCCTTCACCCTGGGCGGCGATCTCCCCGTCAACCGGCTGGGCTTCGGCGCGATGCGCATCACCGGCAAAGGCATCTGGGGCGACCCCCAGGACCCGGACGAGTCCCGCGCCGTGCTGCGCCGCCTGGCCGATCTCGGCGTCAACTTCATCGACACCGCCGACTCCTACGGTCCTTACGTCTCCGAAGACCTGATCGCCCAGACGCTGGCCCCCTACCCCGATGATCTGGTCATCGCCACCAAAGGCGGCCTGACCCGTCAGGGGCCGGACCAGTGGACCCCCGTGGGACGCGCCGAATACCTCAAGCAGTGCGTGGAGATGAGCCTGCGTCGCCTCAAATTAGAGACCATTGACCTCTACCAGTTGCACCGCATCGACCCCAAGGTTCCCGCCGACGAGTCTCTGGGCGCCCTGAAAGAACTCCAGCAGCAGGGCAAAATCCGCCACATCGGCCTGAGCGAAGTGTCCGTCGATGAGATCAAGCACGCCCAATCCATCGTCGAAGTCGTCAGCGTCCAGAACCTCTACAACCTCGCCAACCGCAAGTCCGAGGACGTGCTGGACTTCTGCGAGCAGAACAACATCGGCTTCATCCCCTGGTTCCCCGTCGCGGCGGGCGACCTCGCCAAGCCCGGCGGCATCCTGGACCAAGCCGCCAAGCAGCACGACGCTTCCATCGCCCAGCTCGCCCTCGCCTGGCTCCTGAAGCGCTCCCCCGTCATGCTGCCCATCCCCGGCACGTCCAGCGTCGCCCACCTTGATGAGAACGTCGCCGCCGCGCACGTTCAGCTCACCGACGACGAGTTCAAAGCCCTGTCCGACTTGGCGAAGTAGCCGCGCTGTCTCACCGACACAACGGAGGCCGTCGGCATTCGCCGGCGGCCTCTGCAATAGCCAGCCCGTTCCTGCGTTGACAGCCCGCCTGCGCCATGCTATAATCGGCTACGCCTGCCCCCGTCTTCAAGCCTGTCCTTTGGGTCGGCTCCTCTCGGAAGGATTTGAAGACGTTCCCGGAAGCCGTGCAGAAGGAAGTCGGGGATGCGCTCCAAGAAGCACAACTCGGCCTCAAACCGCCATCCGTGAAACCACTCGCCGGCTTCGGCGGTGCCAGTGTGCAGGAAGTTCGGGTCGATAACGACGGCAACACTTACCGCGCGGTTTACACAGTCCGCTTCGCGGACTCTGTCTACGTGCTTCACGCTTTCCAGAAGAAGTCCACACATGGCATTCAGACCGCCAAGCACGACATCGAGTTGATACGCGCCTGACTCCGAGCCGCCGAAGCCGCTCACGCCGAGCGCCTGCGCCGGGAGCGAGAGAACGCTTAACATGGAAGAC
>CAXUCQ010000182.1:0-6157 GCA_964249295.1 uncultured Armatimonadales bacterium
GGGATGCGCGGCGTCATGTCCGACCCGTTCGGCAACATGATCGAGGACCTGCCGGTCAAGTCGAACTTCCATGAGGGCTTGTCCACGCTGGAATACTTCGTCTCGACCCACGGCGCCCGGAAAGGTCTGGCCGACACGGCGCTTCGTACCGCCGACGCCGGCTATCTGACCAGGCGCTTGGTCGATGTCTCGCAGGAAGTGATCGTCCGCGACCATGACTGCGGCACCGAACAGGGCATCTACGTCGAGGAGATCCGCGACAACAACGAGATCATCGAGCCGCTGCATCTGCGTCTCTACGGGCGGTTCGCGCTGAACGACATCGCGTACCCGGCGGGCCACGCGCAGGCGGGGCAGGTCATCGTCGCCAAGGGCGACCTGATCACCAATGAGATCGCGATGGCTGTTCAGGAGAGCGGTCTGAAGCGGGTGGGGGTGCGCAGCCCGTTCACCTGCGAGCTTCGGATGGGCATCTGCGCGACGTGCTACGGGCTGGACCTGGCGAACTCGCAGCTGGTCGAGCCGGGCGTCGCCGTCGGCATCATCGCCGCGCAGTCCATCGGCGAGCCGGGGACGCAGTTGACGATGCGGACGTTCCACTCCGGCGGCATCGCGCAGAAGCAGCTCGTTGGCGTCGCCAACGTCCGCATGCGGAAGCAGGAGGCGCTGAAAGAGTTGCACACGGACATCTCGCGCGGTCTGGTCTCGCTCGACAGCACCGCCGAGGAGCCGAGCGGCCCCGCCCCGAGCGCGACCAGCGTTGACCGCGAGCGCGTCCGCGCCGTTCAGGCGGTCCTCAAAGTGCTGGAAGATCAGGTCGGCGGCCTGCTCAGGGTCGTCGAGCTGTTCGAGGCCCGCAAGCCGAAGGGTCAGGCCATCGTCACGGAGTTCGCCGGGACGGTCGCCGAGGTCGAGCAGAAGGGTCTGCGCCGCGTCATCATCCACACGGACACCCCGCTGGATGAGAACACGAACACGGGCCTGATCGGCGAGACCGTCGCCGAAGACATCTACCTGGGGCCGCACGCCGACACCGAGGGCATGACCGCCGCCGCCGCCCGGCGCGCGACGGAGGTCCCGGAAACATTGGTCGCCGGGACCGAACTGACCGAGAAGCACGTCAAGAAGATCCGCGAAGTGGGCATGACGTCCGTCAAGACCCGCAAAGCGATCCTGGTGCCGTACCGCGGCCAGCTGCAGGTTAAAGAGGGCGACACCGTGGAGGCCGGCGACCGGCTGACGGAAGGCCCTTTGGACCCGCAGAAGGTGCTGGAACTCCAGGGCATCCGGGGCGTGCAGCAGTACGTCGTCCGCGAGATCCAGGCCGTGTACAAGTCGCAGGGCGTGGACATCAACGACAAGCACATCGAGGTCATCGCCCGCCAGATGCTGCGCAAGCGCAAGATCAAGAACGCGGGCGACAGCGAGTTCCTGCCGGGCCAGATGGTGGACCGGTTCGAGTTCGAGGACGCCAACAAGCGCGTCCGCGAGATGGACCCGCCGGGGACCGAGGCGACCGCCGACTGGCTGCTGCTCGGCATCACCGAGGCGAGCCTGGCGACGGACTCGTTCCTGTCGGCGGCCTCGTTCCAGAAGACCACGCGCGTGCTGACCGAAGCCGCCGTGCGCGGCAAGAAGGACTCGCTGGTCGGCCTGAAGGAGAACGTCATCATCGGGCGTCTCATCCCGGCGGGTACGGGCCTGCCGCAGTACCGCAACCTGGAGCCGAAGCTGGACGGCGTCGACTCGGTGCGGTTCGCGGGGGCGCGGGCGGGGCGCGGCGGCAACGGCACGGCCACGCTGGACCGGGAAACGACGGAAGATGAACTGTCCGTCATCCGCGAAGCGACGGGTACATCCGGCGACAGCCTGGCGCTGATGGCCGAGCGCGAACTGGCCGTCGAGCGCGACCAGCCGCTGTCCGTTGGGGCGGTGGACGAGCCGACCATCGACATCGACGCCGAGTCGTCGATCTAAGGCTGATCAGGCAGTTAAAAAGCGGCGCCTCACGAAATCCGTGGGGCGCCGCTTTCTTGTCTCTGCCTGTGTTGGGCTTTATGTGAGCAGGCTATCCTGGCCTTTATGGATACTCGTCTGCCTTCCAGTCCCTGTCAGTATCGGCGTTCCGCCACTCGCGCCATAGTCATACTGTCTCAGCGGAAGTCAAGTCGTTACCCTGCGACACGAGCGTTTTCCTCACCACGAGCCTGCTGTACCGAATTGGGGTACTCTTGCCACACGCCTTCCGGGTACTTGGTGGCCCAGCCCGCGTTTTGTATCAACGCCTCGTTGCCTTGCGGGACGGTGTCTGAGGCGGCGGAACCGTTCTGTCCCAACGGCACATCGACTCGAATGATCTCGGTGTTCTGTGCCGTCTCGGCTGCCACGCGCTGAAATTCGGAGATGGCTTCTTCTCGCGTCGCGCCCTCCGCCGAAACGGCAAAGCGTCCGTGTCCCGTGACGCGGAACCGAGGGCCGGGCAGTTTCTCCAGTAGTGCCCCTGTTTGCATGGCGTTATTGTACCACCTGACCTTTGAGGCGGGTGGCCGCCAAGTCAGTTTTTTTCACAGCACTGCACAAACCCTTGACAACCGCCGGGGCGGGCAGTATAATACAAAGGTCCGTTCCCACAGGAGTGCGCTCCGGCGGGGATGAGAAAGATACTTTCGCACTGATTTTGTTTTCGTACTGCGAGGGGGCATTGACCAGCGTCCAACCGACAAGCTGGAGTTGAAAGCAAACAGTCACTTGTGATCACCTGCGCCCCCTTTCGCCGGCTCCCAAGCAGCGGCGGCGAGCGGGGCGTTTTTATGCGCCTCACACATAGAGCTAAGATAAATAGAGCTAAACTGAGACGGACCCCAAGACCGAAAGGACCGCAAGCAGAATGCCGACCATCAGCCAACTCGTGCGCAAAGGGCGCAAGCGCATGATCAAGAAGAGCAAAGCGCCCGCCATGAAGGGCAACCCGCAGAAGCGGGGCGTGTGTCTCGTCGTGCGCACCGTGTCGCCCAAAAAGCCCAACTCCGCGCTGCGCAAGATCGCCCGCGTCCGGCTGACGTCGTCGGGGCGCCGCAACCCCGGCACGGAGGTGACGGCCTACATTCCGGGCATCGGCCACAACCTGCAGGAACACAGCGTCGTCCTGATTCGCGGCGGCCGCGTCAAGGACCTGCCGGGCGTCCGCTACCACATCGTGCGTGGGACGCTGGACACGCAGGGGACCAAGGACCGCAAGAGCAGCCGCTCCAAGTACGGCACCAAGCGACCCAAGCCGGGCGCTGCGGCGCCGGCCAAGCGCAAATAGGATTCTCGGGAACGTCTGACGGTTCCCGCTGTTACATAAAAGGAGCAAACTCCGATGCCACGCAAAGGCCCCGCCAAACGGCGCGTCATCCTGCCGGACCCCGTCTATAATAACCGCCTGGTGACCCGCTTCGTCAACCGCATGATGCTGGACGGCAAAAAGAGCATCGCCGAGACGATCTTTTACAAGGCGCTGGACCAGGTCGAGACCCGCAACGGCAAGAAAGGCATTGATGCCTTTGAGCAGGCCGTCCGCAACGTCATGCCGCAGGTGGAGGTCAAGCCCCGCCGCGTCGGCGGCGCGACCTACCAGGTGCCGATGGAGATCCGGGCGGACCGCAAGACGTCGCTGGCCCTGCGCTGGCTGGTCGGCGCGGCCCGTCGCCGCAGCGGCAAGACCATGGTGGACCGGCTGGCGGCGGAACTCAACGACGCCTCGAACAACACCGGCGCCGCCGTCCGTCAGCGCGAAGAGAAGCACAAGCAGGCCGACGCCAACAAGGCGTTCGCCCATTATCGGTTCTAAGGCACGGCATTGTAGGACTGGGCGGCCACGGGGGGCCGCCCCTACGGGTTCGTCCCACGTTGGATGATCCGCCGTGGTCGTCCCCTGAAAGCAACAGATTATGGCTCGTGAATACAGTTTAGAGAACACTCGCAACATCGGCATCGCCGCGCACATCGACGCGGGCAAGACGACCACGACGGAGCGCATCCTGTACTACACGGGACGCACCTACAAGATCGGCGAAGTCCACGAGGGCGCGGCCACGATGGACTGGATGGAGCAGGAGCAGGAGCGCGGCATCACCATCACGAGTGCCGCGACGACCTGCTTCTGGAATGGCCACCGCATCAACATCATCGACACGCCCGGACACGTCGACTTTACAGTCGAGGTCGAGCGCTCGCTGCGCGTTTTGGACGGTGTCGTCGCGCTGTTCGATGCCGTCGCCGGCGTGCAGCCGCAGTCCGAGACGGTCTGGCGGCAGGCGACCAAGTACAAGGTCCCGCGCATGTGCTTCGTCAACAAGATGGACCGCACGGGCGCCGACTTTTATTTCGCCGTCGGCACGATCATCGACCGCCTGGGCGCGAACGCCGTCATGCTGCAGATCCCGATCGGGGCTGAGACGAACTTCCAGGGCATCATCGACCTGGTGAACAACCAGGCGATCTTGTATAAGAATGACGACGGCAAAGAGTTCGAGATCGCCGAAATCCCCGCCGATATGCAGGAGATCGCGGCCAAGTATCACGCGCAGATGGTCGAGAAGGTCTCTGAGAGCGACGAAGCGCTGATCGAGAAGTTCTTGATGGAAGAGCCGATCACGCCGGACGAACTGCGGGCGGCGATTCGCAAGGCGACCATTGCCGGCGACATCGTGCCGATCCTGTGCGGTTCGGCTTACAAGAACAAGGGCGTTCAGCCGCTGCTCGATGCCGTCGTGGATTACCTGCCGTCGCCGATTGACAAGGGCGCTGTCAAGGCCATCGACCCCGACACCGAGGAAGAGATGGGGCGCGAGCCGTCCGACAGCGCGCCGTTCGCGGCCCTGGCGTTCAAGCTGATGAACGATCAGCACGTCGGCAACCTGACGTTCTTCCGGGTCTACTCGGGGTCGCTCGCGAAAGGTTCCTACGTCTACAACGTCAACAAGGGCAAGCGCGAGCGCATCTCGCGCATCCTGCGGATGCACGCCAACAAGCGTGAGGAAGTGGACGAGGTCTTCGCGGGCGAGATCGCCGCCGCCGTCGGCCTGCAGCTGACGACGACGGGCGACACGCTGGCGGACGAGAAGAACCCCGTCCTGCTGGAAGCGATCACGTTCCCCGAGCCGGTCATCTCGATCGCCATCGAGCCGAAGACCAAAGGCGACCAGGAGAAGATGGGTGTGGCCCTGCAGCGCCTGAGCGCCGAGGACCCGACGTTCCGCATGCGGACCGATGAAGAGACCGGACAGGTCATCATCTCGGGCATGGGCGAACTGCACCTGGACATCATCACGGACCGGATGCGGCGCGAGTTCAAGGTCGAGTCCAACCAGGGCCGGCCCCAGGTCGCCTACAAAGAGACCGTGACGCAGCAGTCCAAGGCCCGCGTCCCGTACAAGCGTCAGTCGGGCGGCAAGGGCCAGTACGGCGACTGCGAACTGGTCGTCGAGCCGCTGGAAGCCGGCAAAGGCTTCGAGTTCGAGAACAAGACCGTCGGCGGATCCATCCCGAAGGAGTTCATCGCACCGATCCAGACCGGCGTGAAGGAAGCCATGGAGCGCGGCGTCGTCGCCGGTTATCCCATGGTGGATGTGAAAGTCACGGTCGTAGACGGCTCGTTCCATGAAGTGGACTCGTCGGAAATGGCGTTCAAGATCGCCGGGTCGATCACGTTTCAGGAGGCGGCTCGGAAGGCCAAGCCGGTCATCAAGGAACCCGTCATGGCGATCGAGGTCGTCACGCCGGATCAGTTCCTGGGCAGCGTCGTCGGCGATCTGAACAGCCGGCGCGGCATGATCGAGGGCCAGGAGAACGGCCCCGGCGGGACGATGGTCATCAAGGCCAAGGTGCCGCTCGCGGAGATGTTCGGCTACGTGACCAGTTTGCGCTCGATGACTCAGGGCCGGGCGTCCTCCACCATGGAGCCGTCGCATTACGCCGAGGTGCCGCGCAACGTCTCGGAAGAACTCAGCGCGAAGTCGCAGGGCAAGACCCTGACCCGCGCCCAACAGTAAAGCAATCTTGCAGGGGCGGCTGTGTCTGCCCCTGCACAACCATAGCGACAAGGCAGGAGCAGATCATCATGGGCAAGCAGGCGTTTGACAGGAGCAAGCCTCACGTCAACATCGGGACGATC
>CAXUCQ010000183.1:0-5051 GCA_964249295.1 uncultured Armatimonadales bacterium
GCCCTCACCCGGCCCGGCAAGCCGGGCCACCCTCTCCCGCAAGCGGGCGAGGGTTGAAGTGCCTTCAGCCTCCCCTTCGCCCGGCCCTCCAGGTTCGCCAGTGCGGAGCGGGGGAGCAGGCTGGGGAGTGAGGGCTTCCTCATGGATCGATGTTTCCGCGCTCATGAAGTGAAGTCCAGGGAGATGTCCATGGCGGGGGCGGAGTGGGTGAGGGCGCCGACGCTGAGGATCTGCACGCCGGTGGCGGCGACGGCGGCGAGGCGGTCTTCGGTCAGGCCGCCGCTGGCCTCGGTGACGGCGCGTTTCCCGATCATCTCGACGGCCTGGCGCATCGTGGCGAGGTCCATGTTGTCGAGCAGGATGATGTCGGCGCCGGCGGCGAGCGACTGTTCGACCTGGGGCAGACTGGACGCTTCGACCTCGATCTTGACGGTGTGCGGGGCGCGCGCCTTGGCCCCGGCGACGGCGCGGGCGATACTTCCGGCGGCGCGGATGTGGTTGTCTTTGATGAGAACGGTGTCGTAGAGGCCCAGGCGGTGGTTGAAGCCGCCGCCGACGCGGACGGCGTACTTCTCCAGCGCGCGCAGGCCGGGCGTGGTCTTGCGGGTGTCGGCGATCCTGGCCCCGGTCCCGGCGACCTGCTGGACGTAGCGCTGGGTGAGGGTGGCGACGCCGGACATCCGCTGGAGGAAGTTGAGGGCGACACGCTCGGCGGTGAGCAGGGCGCGGGCGCGGCCCGAGATGACGGCGATGGGAGTCGGCTTGTTGCCGATCTGGGCGCCGTCACTGACGCGCGGCTGCCACTGGGCGTCGGGGTCGAGGAGTCGGAAGGCGAGCGCGGCGACGTCGAGGCCGGCGACGACGCCGGGACTTTTCGCCAGCAGCGTGGCCGTGGCCGTGGCGTCGGCGGGGACGCAGAGGGTCGTGGTGATGTCGCCGGCCCCGATGTCTTCGAGCAGGGCGGCACGCACAACGGGTTTAAACTGGATCTGCGGAATGTCCATGAGTGTCAACTACTCTCAACGGCGATAAGTTCGTTTTTGCAAAATTCGTTGTGCGATGCTCATCTCGTCTTCGCGGGAGTTCGTTTTTGCATTTTTTGTGTCTGCTCCTGTTTAGTCGCTTAGGCAGGAGCGTCTTGATCGAGGGCCGGTAGCTACTGTCCGCGTTCGGTCTTTCTCATTATACCCCAATCGTGGCAAACAGGCGTTCGCGCAGCGGATGCACCTTTCCACAGGCAGCAGGAGTTTTGTCGTGTATTCCCGAAAGAATGACGACAAATACTTGAACACCGGGTTCTAGGGCGGCCCTTCTCCTATGCCAACACCGATCCAAAATGCGAACATCCTCTGGGACATTGCGGAACTGCGGCGCGGTGATTACAAGCGTTCCGACTACGGCAAAGTCATTGACCGAATGGAGAGCAATCAGGGGATCACAGACCGCATCATGAACGAAGATCGGTTTGCGGCGGCAGTCCGGGAGTTACTGCTGGAGCGCGTTTATCGCCGTCTCCAGGAGCCTTGAAACTACGGGATTGGCAGCGATTGGAGCAGTGCCGGCGGGAGAAGAACGCCCGGAGCATTGACGGACCGCCGGCGTCCCCTGTCTCAGAAGACAAGGCTTGCCGGTGACGATGCAGGTCCCCACACGGCTCATTGGGGTGAGGCGTTTGTCTTCCATGCGGAGTTCAACTGGAAGACGGACAGGGAGCGGACGGTGACGGGGCCGCCGGTCGCCGTCAGGGAAAGGCCGCTGCCGTCCGGCAGGAAGCATTTGGAGATCGAGACCTCCCCGTGGTTGGCGAACGCCTCGACGGATGTCCGGTCGATCAGGACCTCGACGGACTGGAGGCCGCCGGACACGGGCTGTGGGTCCGTCCCGCAGGCGATGGAGCGGCGCGTGAGGACGAGCGGGAGGCCGCGGATGTTGAGCGTGAGCGTCGCGCCTTCGGGGATGGCGACGGCCATCTTGATGTGGAACAGGTCGCCCGGCTGTTTAAGGTCCAGTGCTCCGCCGGAGGGGAGTGTGCGGCCCACCCAGGTGTCCTCGTGGCGGTGCAGACCGGCGATCTCGCGGATCGGCTCGCGGTGCAGGCGCGGGCCGTCCGGGGTCGTGTGGAGGGTGAGTTCACAGGGGAACGTCACCTGCTGGTTGAACGGCATGTCGGGATACACGCCGCCGCGCATCCAGGCGGCCTGGATTCGGCGTCCGTCCCCGGTCTCGGTGTTGCCCCAGCTCTGCGTCGCGTAGAAGTTCGGACCGGCATCGGAGTCGAACTGCGGCGTTTCTTCTTTGAATTCAGTCCCGTCGAAGCTGCCCACGGAATACTTCCCGTTTCCGCGGACGAGGACCCACTTCATCTTGGACTTGTCGCCGTCCAGGGGCAGTTGGAAGAAGTCGGGACACTCGAAGCTGTTGGGGATGGGGTGGTTCTCGTCGTGCCACTGCAGCAGGTTGCGGGAGGTGAAGATGTGGTACTGGTCGTTGCCGTACATCATCATGACCCAGTGCCGGCCCGGCGCGTACCAGAAGACCATCGGGTCGCGCTCGGGGGAGACCAGGACGGGGTTGTGGGCGTAGAGCGTCCAGGTCCGTCCGTGGTCGAGGCTGTACGAGAGGCACTGGCTGCGGTTGTCGTTGCGCGCCCAGAACGCGACCATGGGCGGCGTTGTTTTGTCCGGGGACAGGCCGGACGTGTCCGCATAGTCGATGACGCAGTTGCCCGACTGCACGCCGCTGTCCAGCGACTCTTCCCAGAACGCCGGCTCCCGTTCCGTCCAGTGGACCAGGTCGCGGCTGACCGCGTGGATCCAGCACTTGTTCCAGCGCTGGGCGAAAAGATGGTACTCGCCGTCGTAGAAGACCAGGCCGTTGAGGTCGTTGCACCAGCCCTCCTCGCGCGGCCCCGGATTGAGCCGTTCCTCCGTCCACTGCCGGGCGGTGAAATGGAACTGCGGCCGCCAGGTTTCTCCGTAGAGCGGCTGCGTGACGGCGGGCGGTCGCTCCGGCGCGTCGGTCTGTACGACATGGTCCACGACGATATGCCCCCAATCCCCGCTCGCATCGTCCACGATCTGCACCCGCGCCGACCGCCCACGGAACCGGCTCACGTCCCAGCTTTCGGGCCGGAGCCGGTTGCTGTTTTCCCCGGTGGCGCTGCGGACGACCCTGCCGCCGACGACGAGGTTGAGACAGGTGAGGCGCTCGTATCTGCCGCCGCCGATCACGAAGGAGAGGTAGCGCCGCTGAATCGTGAAGGGCGGCGACGTGAGGGTCCCTGTGGGCTTGTCGCCCGCGAGTTCGCTGCTGGCCACGCCGCTGCCGCGGACGCCTTCCTCCCTCAGTCCCGCAGGGCGCGTGCCGAGCGCGGGGCCGGTCCCGAAGGCGGTTCCCTGGGCGACCCAGTTCCCCCACCCCGCGCCCTCGAAGTCCCCGATCACGATGTCCTTCGCGGCAGGAGCGGCGTCCCCAGCGGCAGGGAGGGGCAGCAGGGCGGCTCCCACGATCAAGGCCGGAAGCGTCTTTCGGGCGAATCGAAGCGTAGGGAGAGACATGAGACCTCCTGCGTGAGTCCTCTCAGGACTGAAGTCCTGGGCTATGGAGTGCGTTCCGCCCGCCCGTGAAGGCGCCGGAAGGGGGTCACACTTGCGCCCCAACAATGCCGGGAGTCTCTCAGTGCATCTTGAACGGGCCGCCGGGTGGCTCCGGTTCCATGTCCGGGCGCGTCGAATCGGACACGACCTCGTGCATCTCCAGCACGTTCGGCTTGGGGTAGGCATCTCTGGGCAGCGTGCCGGACTGGGCGTGGCCTCGAGTAAAGGCGTCCGAGCGGACCCAGTTCAGGAAATCCTGGCGGCTGTCCCAGGTGGTGAACACGACGTAAGGATCGCCCTCATTGACGGGGCGCAGCACCTGGTTCGACACGAAGCCAGGCATTCCGTCCACGAGTCCGGCCCGTTCCCGGAACGCGGTCTCGAAGGCGTCCGCGTACTCCGGCTTGACATAGATGCGATTGGCGACAGTGATCATCGAAATGCCCTTTTGGTCTTTGTCTTATGGTACCCGGCTTTGTGCTATGATACCCGGATCGTATGATACCCGGATCGGCGGCGTCCCACGGGGAGATCAGTGGGCGCAGATTCGAGGGCGTTTCCCAACAAGTTTGCCGGTCGCCCCGTCCGGCCCCACGGCCATAATAGATGACATGTGCTACCCTTCTGATCTGATGACAAGACTGCGCGCCGGGGACCCCGAGGTGGAGGACCGCCGGGCCGCCCACGTGGAACACCTGGAAGAGTTCGTCTGGCGCGGCAGTTATGAGATTCCCGCGCCGGAGATCGCCGCCGCGCTGCTGCTGGAGGCGGGCCGGGCATGGTCGGAACTCGGCCCGGTGCAGGCCGGAAGGCCCGCGCTCCTGTTGACGGACATCAGGGGCGGAGCGAGTCCTCCCGGCGGCGCAGGCGGACTTGTTCGTCCTGGATGAAGAGTTCCGAGCTGAGGATGCGGAAGCGCGGAGCGTCGCCCGCGCGGGTGGCGCCCTCAGCGTGGTCCGTGAGGAACACGTCCACCATCGTCTCGTCGGGCTGGGGCGTGAGTGGGACGACATGAACGACAGCCCCTTGCGTCCAGACGACGCCTTCTTCGTCCCAACTTTCCGCCAGCGTGTAGCGCGCCGCTTTCCCCTGCTCCATGATTCCGCCCCTTCTGCGTTATCCGCCGCGTCACCCGGCATTTCCAGTGCCCGACGATTGAGAATACGAAACCCCTGCGGGGCTGAAAAAGACACCAGGCCGAGGCGCGGCTTAGAATTTCATGCCGAGGTTGGCCGAGGCCGTGTAATCCGGGGAGGCGGCTGCCGCCAGGCCCGTCTGCTGCTGCATCGTGCCGTCCATCGAGAGGTTGAGACGGTCCCCCAGAGCGTGCGTCAGCCCGAAGCTGTACAAGCTGTCGCCGATGGGGGAGCCGTCCGCGCCGGACAGACTCTGTTTGTAGCCGCCGGTGATCTGGAGGGCGCGGGACAGGCGCAGGCCGAGGCCGAGGTTCAATGT
>CAXUCQ010000183.1:5061-6139 GCA_964249295.1 uncultured Armatimonadales bacterium
CGGGCGTGTCGTACTGGCGGGACCAGTCGTAGCCGCCGGTGAGGTGAACGGCGCCGACCGTTGTTTCGACGCCCACGCCACGCTGCGCGACGCGCTGGAAGCTGCCGCCGCTGTCGGGGTTCTGGGCGTAGTTGCCGGTCACGCGGAAGCCCGCCCACGGGGTGAACGCGACCTGGGCGGCGCTGCTGTCCAGCGTGTCCTGCGGGGCGGAGGCGGTGACGGAGGCGGACCGGCTGGTGTAGTCGCCCGAGAACTGCAGGAATGAGGCCGGCTTGAGGACGCCGCCGACGTTGGCGGCGCTTGTGGCGTTCTGATCGCTCCGGCTGAGGACGACGCCGGTGTGGAGCTGGACGGCGGCGCGCGGGGTGAGGGCCAGGGTGAGGTGCCGGCTGTCCGTCGCGGCGTCGCCCCGGCGGGTCTGGTCGATGCCGGCGCTGACGGCGAGCAGCGAACCCGGAGTGACTTTGGCGGCCAGGTTGACGGCCTGGGTGTCGTTGGCGACGCCCGGCGCGTTGCAGAGCGCGTAGGAGGCGTTTACCTGGGCCGTCTTGGTCGCCTGGTCGCTCACGGTCACGGCAGCAGTCTGCGTCGTGCCGGCCTGATCGCTCGTCCGGCCCCATTGGGTCTGCAGCGAGACCGTTTTGGCGGGCGTGACGTCGGCGCTGACATCCATCGAGTCCGTGGCGATCCCCGAGGCGAGGCTTTGAGTCCAGTGGGTCTGGAGCTGGAGGGCGCTGAGCGGCGTCAGCGTCAGCCCGGTCGCCAGTTTGGACGTCATCGCCAGCCCGGCGGTCAGCGGATCGGCCTGCGCGTAGGTGACGAACGCGGAGGATTGCTTGGAGGGCGAGACACTGCCCCCCAGCGTGAGCGTCTGTGTGCCGGTCGGCGCACCGCCGTCCCCGGCGCCTGAGCCGAGATCGGCGCCAATGCGGGAGTAGCCGAAGGAGAATTTGGCGACGGGCGAGGCCTGCGAGGAGCCGGACAGCGCCAGGCCGACGTGGGCAAGGCCGTCGGGGTGGGCGAGGCCGTCGGAGTCGGCGGCGCCGTCGGCGCTGGGGTCGGCCTGGAGCGGGGGCGC
>CAXUCQ010000184.1:0-435 GCA_964249295.1 uncultured Armatimonadales bacterium
CGCGGCAAACTGGGCGACAAGCTCCGCGACCGCGTGACCGCGATCGACCCGCCGGGCCGCGTCAACCTGACGGCCCGCGGCCGGGACCACCCGTTCGACCCGGCCAACCCGGAGCCGGGCCGTCCGCCCCGCCCCGGCGGCGGCGGGGGAGATCGCGGCGGTCGGGGTGGTGATCGCGGCGGCGACCGTGGCGGGCGTGGCGGCTTTGGCGGCGACCGAGGCGGGCGCGGCGGGGATCGCGGCCCGGACCGTGGCCCCAGTCGCTTTGAGGGCACGAGTGAGCCGCAGCCGCGTGAGGCCCCGGAAGACGTGGCCTCGGTGGCCGTTCCCGTCGCCCAGGCCGACGACGAAGCGCCCCGCGCCCGTTTCCGACCTCGGAGATTGCTTACAGGCATCAAGAAGGAAGACAGAAGGGCGGCCCCGAAGATGGTGTCT
>CAXUCQ010000184.1:445-6138 GCA_964249295.1 uncultured Armatimonadales bacterium
ATAGCTTACAGCAATAAATAAGTAAGACTGACGGGCGCCATATAATTTGTTCTCGGCCGCCCTTCTGTCTTTGTTCAGGCGAGGGTGAAGCATGGTGTACTGTGCCCCTTTCATGAAAGGACTCCACCGTGGAAGTGATCTACATCCTGACCAAAGACGATATCCTAGGTTTTCAGCGATTCCATATGGGCCGCAAGGGGAAGCCGCGTTGGCTAGCATCTGCTGGAAATGTCGTTTTCGTAATCCTATGGGTGTTACAACTCTGGCTAGTGGTTAGGCTAGTCATCCAGTGGCGCTTCGTCTTGACACTTGGGCCGCGTGTCTGGTGGGTGTTCGTCGAGATGCATCAGCACATACTCGTCAGTTTCTTAATTCTCTCACTGTATCTCACCTACTTGCTGTGGGGACAGAAACTCCTTCGAAGCAGACAGGCCCCCGATACACGAGTTTTAAGCCTGCCTAAGCGAATGCAGATCGGGCCGCGTGGTGTGGAAGTGGTAACGGAACGGGAGCGTGTGCAGCGCCCTTGGAGTGCAATCCGTGACATTGACTCGGACAATGAGCGCCTCTACCTATACACGACGCCAACCACTGCTCTGATCGTCCCAAAGCGTGCGTTCGACAGTGAGGAGACGGCGCAAGCCTTTGAAGCACAGGCACGCGCCTGCCGTCTGGACCCGTATGGCAATGTTAGCCTGATTGCCAACCCCACAGACTCTGCCGTCTGGCCACCTCCACCGCAGCCAAAAGCATTCGCCGAACCGGCACCTAAACCGGACGATGCGCCGGGGTCGTTACAGGTTCAGTACGTGACTCGGAAGGCTGATCTTTGGCGGTCCCAACTGTATTTCCTATCGCGCCGTCCCTCTGCTCTTTTGAGCATTTTCATCCCCTATATGTTCGCCGCAGGCATCTGGTCATTTGGACGCTTACCACTGCTGGCGGCCCTATTTTGGACGATCGTTGGGGCTGTTGTCGCGATGCTGCTGACGCTGGCATGGACGATACAAAAGGCTATCACCCAGAGATTCGCGCGATTTGCAGAAGGACGGCCCTGCCGAACTATTATTAGCCCTGAAATGCTGTGCGATGTGACGCCCGAGGGCCAGACAATGCATCGATAGCCGGAGGTACAGGCGGTTCGTAGCCGATGCGGAGATATTTACATTCTTGTCAAAGGCAATCGTGGAGTCGTTATTCCCAGGACGGCTTTTGATTCAAAAAGGCCATCTCGGGAGTTTGTGGAGGCCATTGAGCGTTTTCGGCGCGAAGGGCAGACGACACCGCCGGTGCAGACGCACGCCTCAAAACAAGCCATCTTGGGAACAGACGCAAGTTGGGAATAGCCACGTCACCGACAGCCAGATAAACATAATACGCGCTTCCACGACGAGCGACACGGTCATCCTCCAAACAGCGAGAAGGTCGGACGGTGCCTGGGCTTCCATCGGACCTGCTTTTTCTATGTGGTATACTAATGGCAACTTACCATTGAGGTTCCTCCACTTATCATGATACAACGCGAAGTCCTTCCCAACGGCGTCCGCATCATCACGGAAAACATCACCTACGTGCAGTCGGTCGCTCTGGGAATCTGGGTCGGGGTCGGCGCGCGCGACGAGGCGGACAACCTGCGCGGCGTGTCCCACGTCATCGAGCACATGCTGTTCAAGGGGACGCCGACACGCACCGCGCAGCAGATCGCCGACGAGATCGACTCGGTCGGCGGCGACATCAACGCCTTTACGTCCAAAGAGGCCACCTGTTATTATGTGCGGATGCTGTCTGAACACGTCCCCTTGGCGGTGGACGTGCTGTCGGATATGTTCCTGAATTCCCTGATCGAGCCGGACGAACTGGCGCGCGAGGAGAACGTCATCCTGGAAGAGATCAAGCGGCGCGACGACGAGCCGGACGACCTGGTCCATGACGTGTTCGCGCAGACGCTCTGGCCGGAGCATGTCCTGGGCAAGTCGATCATCGGCACGCCCGAGACCGTGTCGAGCTTCCGGCAGAACGATCTCAAAGACTACATGGCGCGGCGCTACACGCCCGACACCATCGTGATCGCCGCCGCCGGCAACCTGAACCACGACGAGATCGTCGAGATGGTCCGGCAGCGTTTCAGCCATCTTTCCGGCAGCAAGTCCGAGTGGCGGGTGCCGGACACCCCCCCCGTCGCCGTGCCGGAAACGGCCTACGTCGAGAAGCCGATCGAGCAGGTGAACCTGGTCATCGGGACGCAGGGCTATTCGCAGCTCCACGACGACAAGTACGCGCTGTCGCTGCTCGACAACGTGCTGGGCGGCTCGATGAGCAGCCGCTTGTTCCAGGAGATCCGCGAAAAGCGCGGCCTGGCCTACTCCATCGGCTCCTACTCGCAGTCGTTCCGGGAGGGCGGGTACTTCGGCGTTTACTCCGGGACCAGCGCGAACACGGCGGAGCAGGTGATCGATCTGATCAAAGTCGAGTTCGCCAACGTGCGGAAGAACAACATCGCGCAGCGCGAACTCGACCGGGCCAAGAACCAGTTCCGGGGCGGCATCGTCATGGGACAGGAGAGCATGAACTCGCGCATGATGCGGATGGGGCGGAACGAGCTGACCTACGACCGCGTCCTGCCCATCGACGAGATCATGGGCAAGATCAACGCCGTGACGCTGGACGATGTCGCGCGGGTCGCGGCGCACCTGTTCGGCGACGACACGTTCGCCATGGCGACGGTGGGGCCTAAGCATCAGCCGTAGTGGGGATGACGGGCATGGCGGAACGGATCAAAGTCGCCGTCGCGGGCGCGGCGGGCCGGATGGGGCGGGAGGTCGTGGCGGCTGTCGGGGGCGCGGGCGATCTGGCACTCGTCGCCCAGGCGGCTCGGGCGGATGATCTGGGCCGAATACTGGCCGAAAGCCGCCCCACCGCACTGGTCGACTTCACCGTTCCCGAAGCCGTCATGGGCAACATCGAGATCGCGCTGGCGAGTCGCGTCGTCCCGGTCGTGGGGACGACGGGGCTGGGGCCGTCGGAGATCGAGCGCGTCCGATCGCTCTGCCGGGCGCACGCCACGGGCGCTCTGGTCGCGCCGAACTTCGCCATCGGGGCGGTGCTGATGATGCGCTTCTGCGAGGAGGCCGCGAAGTTTCTGCCGGACGCCGAGATCATCGAGATGCATCACGAGCGGAAGCTCGATGCGCCCTCGGGAACAGCGGCGAAAACGGCGGAGATGATCGCCCAGGGCCGGGCCGGGGCCGCGCAGACAATGCCCCCGCCGGAGGCGTTCGAGAAGATCCCCGGCGCGCGCGGCGGCAGAGGGGCGGGGGACGTGCCGGTCCACAGCGTCCGGCTGCCGGGGTTCGTGGCGTCGCAGATGGTCATCTTCGGCGGCCTGGGACAGACGCTGACGATCCGCCATGACTCTCTGGACCGGAAATCGTTCATGCCGGGCGTCCTGCTGGCCGTCCGACACGCCCCGGCGCTGGCGGCCAACGGCGGAGAACTCGTCTACGGCCTCGAGAACCTGCTCTGACCGCCGCTACTCGGCCAATGCCGGAGACGGCTTGGCGGGGCCGATCTCGCGCCGGAGCTTCCGCTCCCGCCAGCGCAGCTTGAGCGGCATCTGGATCGACTCCCAGATGACTCCTTTGCTCATCTTGGACTTCCCCGCCTGCCGCTCCACGAAGATGATCGGTGTTTCCACAATGGAAAAGCCGGCGAGGTGGGCGCGGAAGGTCATCTCGACCTGGAAAGAATAGCCGTTGGAACGGATGCCGGGCAGGTCGATGCGCTCCAGGACGCGCCGCCGGTAGAGCCGGAAGCCGCTGGTACAGTCGTGGATGGGCAGACCCGTGATCGCCTGCACGTAGCGGTTCGCGCCCCAGGAGAGCAGTATCCGCTGCAGAGGCCAGTTGATGACGGAGATGCCGTTGAGGTAGCGCGAGCCGATCACGACATCGGCCCCGTCGGCGGCTTCCATCAGGCGCGGCAGATAGGCCGGGTCGTGCGAGAAGTCGGCGTCCATCTCGATCACGGCGTCGTATCCGTGTTCCAGCGCCCACGCGAACCCCGCGCGATAGGCGCGTCCCAGGCCGCCCTTGCCGGGGCGGTGCAGGGCGTGGAGGCGGCCTGCGAGCGCGGGCCTCTGCGCCAGGCCGTCGACGATGTCGCCGGTGCCGTCAGGCGAGTTGTCGTCGACGATCAGGACGTGGGCGTTCGGGGCCGACTGAGTCAGGATCGCTTGAATCAGGGTTTCGATGTTGTCGGCTTCATTATAGGTCGGGATGACGACAAGCGTGTTCATGAATCGGGTATTCTTATTTGGGACGGGTGTTGTTCCGGTGCCAGGGTCGTTCTCTGCATTCTACCATGCATTTCGGTCGTAAAATCGCGAACCGGGCCCTGCTGGCGTATCTGGTGCCGCTGGCGTTCATGCTGGTCATCGGCCTGATCTTCGCCTCGGCGGCCCATTACAACCTCCGCCGCTACGGGCTAGGCGAGATCATCATCCTGCTCCCGGCGATTTTGATCGGTCGGTACTTCACCCGGCGGGACGCCATCCGGTTAGCGCACCTGCGCCGCAGCGCCGAGCGGATCGAGCAAGGGGATTACACGTCACGTCTCGTGCCGACCGGGGACAACGACGAATACACGGACCTGGCGCGCGCCTTCAACCACATGGCCGACGTGCTGGCGGCCCGCGAAAGCGCGATGCGCGAGCAGAACATGGCGCTCGTCTCGCTCAACCAGCGCATGGAGTCGGTACTGAACGCCACGAATGACGGCATCGCGCTGCTAAGCCGCGAGGGGCAGTTCTCGCTCGTGAACCGGCGATTCTGTGAGATGCTTGGGACGGAGCCGGCGGCGCTGCTGCATCGGACTCTGACCGAGTCACAGCCGCATCTGGCGGACGGGCCGGCGGGGCCGGACCGGCTGATGAGCCACATGGCGGCACTAACCGCCGAAGACTTCCAAGACCCGGTCGGCGTGGCGGAAGAGATCATCGAGATTTCCAGCCCGGAACACCGCTTCTTCCAGGTCTACACGGCGCCCGTTCAGGGCGAGAACGGCGGCAGCGTCATCGGGCGGATCATCGCCCTGCGCGACGTGACGCGCGAGCGCGAGTTGGACAAGATGAAGACGGAGTTTATCTCCGTCGTCTCGCACGAGCTTCGGACGCCGCTGACCAGCATCAAGGGCTACTCGGACCTGCTGCTGTCCGGGGCGGCGGGGGACACGTCCGATCTGCAGCGCGAGTTCCTGGGCATCATCCAGGACAGCACGACCCGGCTCTCGAATCTCATCAACGACATCCTCGACATCTCGCGGATCGAGTCCGGAAAGATCGAGATCAAGCAGGAGCCGATCGACTACCGGAAGATCGTTTCCGACACGCTGCGGCTGATGCGGGCGGCGGCGGACGAGAAACAGATCGTCATGGACGCCGGCCTACCCGAATCGATGCCGCCAGTTCGGGGGGACACGGACAAAGTGACGCAGGTCCTGACCAACCTCGTCAGCAACGCCCTCAAGTATACCCCGCGCGGCGGCTGGGTCAAAGTCCTGCTGGAAGTGACCGGCGATGCCAGCGTCACGACGTGTGTGGCCGACAGCGGCATCGGGATCGCCCTGGAGGAGCAGAAGCGGCTGTTCCAGAAGGTCTTCCGGGCGGACAATTCCAGCACGCGCGAGGCGGGTGGGAC
>CAXUCQ010000185.1:0-1551 GCA_964249295.1 uncultured Armatimonadales bacterium
ATCCTACCCATCTTTCCTGCGCCAGCGTTCCAGATGCCCTTCGGGCTGATGCCCGGCGGGCGTGTCCGGGATGGGCGAACGACTGGCCCACGGCGCGGCCTCCTTGGTCGGGCGGGTCGGCTGGTCGGCGAGGCGCCCGGCGCGGACGCGGCACGAGAACACTTTGGCCTCGTGCATGGACACGTTGGGGTCGGCGACCATCGAGGTCAGGTCGTTCGCCATGCTGCCGACCGTCTCGCCCGCGAAGCCCCACTGGAACGGGATGCCGATCTGGTGGATCGTGCGCCCATCGATGTGCATGGGGCGCTGGCGGCGCGTGACCAGGGCGCGGGCCTCGATGCCGCTGCGGATGGTCTCGGCGACCATCCAGCCGCCGTTGACGATTCCGTGCTCGGCGGCCAGTTCCGGGCTGATCTCGATGAACATGGCGGGCATGAGTTCGTTGAGCCACGAGTTGAAGCGGGACATGGCGCCACTTAAGTATTGCTCGGTGAGCCTAAACGTGCAGCCGACGACCGGGAAGTCCGGGCTGGGGCCGTGGGCGAGCGGGTTGAGCGGGCCTTCGAAGTAGCGCGTGGTCGGGTTGTCCTGCGTCTTCGGGTTGGAATAGAGCAGGTTGCGGACGGGCGACTCGACGGGTTCGTAGTGGGTCGGGAACGGCGCGTCCTGCGTCCCGCCGGGGGCGAACAGCCAGGCCATGCCGTCCGGGTGCATGATGAACGGGGCGTTCCCGTCGATGGCCTTCATGCCCACGTCGCCCTTCTGGGCGCGGTAGGTCGGCGGCTTGTCCGGCTCGAAGTCCGGCTCGTCCAGTCCGTCCCACTTCTGCTTCTGGGCGTCCCAATAGATCAGTTTCTTGCGCTCGGACCAGGGACGTCCTTCGGGGTCCGCGCTCGCCCGGTTATACATGATGTGCCGGTTGTGCGGCCACGTGAAGCCCCAGTTCGGCGCGGTCGGGTTGCCGGGCGTCGTGACCCGGTCGCGGGCGCGGTTGCGGCCCGGCTCGGGCGTCACGCCGCTGTAGAGCCAGCCGCCGCAGGCGGTCGAGCCGTCGTCCTTGCAGTCCGAGAAGCCGGACAGGAGTTTGGGCTTGCCCGTGCGCGGGTCGATCTCGTGGACGTGGTAGCCGTTGATCTCTTGCAGCACTTTCAGCAGGTCGGGTTCGTCCGAGATGCGCGAGGGCGTGCCGTCGGGCAGGATCTGGCGCTTGTCCTGGTCGTAGTCCCACGTCAGGGCCTGGATCGTTTTGTCCTTGGGGTCCGTGGAGTCTTTGTACATCGCCTTCAGACGCTTGCCCAGGTTGTAAATGAACCAGGCGTCGGAGCGGCAGTCGCCGGGCGGGTCCAGCGCCTTGTCGTGCCATTGGAGGAGCCGCTGGGTGTTGGTCAGCGTGCCTTCTTTCTCGACCGACGAGGCGGCGGGAATGAAAAAGACTTCCGTCTTGACCTCGCTTGCGGGCGGCCCCGTCGGGTCGTCCTTCCAGAACACGGCGCTTTCGGTCTCGAACCAGTCGGACACGACCAGCCAGTCCAAGTTGCGCAGGCCCTGGCG
>CAXUCQ010000185.1:1561-5773 GCA_964249295.1 uncultured Armatimonadales bacterium
ACGGCGTGGTCGAAGCGATCGAACGGTTCGTGCTGACGCTGCCCGCCGCCGGATTCTGGCCGAGCAGGAAGTAGCCCTTGATGCCGCCCTCACCCATGCGCTTGAGGGTCGGCAGCATGGAGTAATCGTCGTCGACGCGCGGCAGCCAGCCGTAGCCCCACTCGTTGTCCGCCGTCGCCGCTTCGCCGTAGTAGGCCTTGAGCAGAGACACGATGAACTCCCGGAAGTTGGCCCAGTAGCCCGTCGGCAGGCCCTCGTACTTGACATATGAGTCCAGACTGGCGTGCGACTCCTCGGCGGTCGGCTGGGGCAGGTAGCCGGGCAGCAGGTCGTACAGGGTCGGGATGTCCGTGGACCCCTGGATGCTCGCGTGGCCGCGCATGGCCATGATGCCGCCGCCGGGCCGCCCGATGTTGCCCAGCAAGAGCTGCAGGACCGAGGACGCGCGGATGATCTGCACCCCTGTTGTGTGCATGGTCCAGCCGACGGCGTAGACCAGAGCCGTCGTCCGCTCGCGCCCCGAATTGTCGCACAGCATCTCGGCGACGCGGACGATCTGTTCGGGCGTGCAGCCGCAGATCTCGGCGCACAGCTCGGGCGTGTAGCGGGCGTAGTGACGGCGCAGGCGCTGCATGACGCAGTGGGGGTCCTGCAGGGTCGGGTCGCGGCGGATGTCGCCGGCGGCCTGCTCGGTCGAGGACGAGCCGGGCTGGTTGTGGGCGCTGGCGCCGCCTTCGATGCCGTGGCCGTGGACGCTCTTGCTGCCCTTCTGCGCTTTGCCCTTCTCACCCCCGTCTTTGTTCTGGCCGTCTTTGTTCTGGCCGTCTTTGTTCTGGCCGTCTTTGTTCTGGCCGTCGTCCTGCGCGCCTTCGGGCTGCTCGTAGCTCCAGTGGCCGGCCTTCTGGTCATACGCCCGCATCTCAGGGTCGTAGCCGCTGAACAGGCCGTCCAGATCTTCGGTGTCCTGGAACTCGGCGTCCAGGATCGTCGAAGCGTTGGTGTAGGCCAGCACATATTCCTTGAACCAGCGCTCGTGGGTCAGGACGTAGTTGATCAGGCCGCCCAGGAACGCGATGTCGCTGCCGGCGCGGATCTGCGTATGCACGTCGCACATGGCCGACGTGCGCGTGAAGCGGGGGTCAACATGGATGAGCTTGGCCCCGTTCGCCTTGGCCTTCATGGGCCAGCGGAAGGCGACCGGGTGCGCCTCGGCCATGTTCGACCCCATGATGAGAATGCAGTCGCTGTTGCCGAGATCCTGCTGGTACTGCGTGGCCGCGCCGCGGCCGAATGAAGCCCCCAGACCGGGGACGGAAGCAGAATGTCAGATGCGCGCCTGGTTCTCGACCGAGATTACGCCCAGCCCGGCGCCGAACAGCTTTTTGATGAGATAGTTCTCTTCGTTGTCCAGCGTCGCCCCGCCCAGCGTCCCGAAGTTGCGGACGGAGTTGATCGTCTTGCCGTCGCCGCTCCGGGCCGCCCAGCCCTCCTCGCGGGCGTCATACACGCGCCGGGCGATGGCGTCCATGGCCCACTCCAAGGGCTTCCGCTCCCACGTGTCCGAGTACGGGGCGCGGTACAGGACGTGCTGGACCCGGTGCGGGTTGACGGACAGTTGGAACGTGTTCGCGCCCTTGGGGCAGAGCGTGCCTTCGTTGATGGGCGAGTGCGGGTTGCCCTCGACGTCGATCAGTTTGCCGCCCTTGGTGTAGATGTGCTGGGCGCAGCCGACCGCGCAGTAGGGGCAGACGCCCTCGACGACGGTCGCGCCTTCCAGCCGCGAGCCTTTGCCCAGCGTCTGCTTGCTGTAGGGCTGCTTCCCGCGCCTTTGGTCGTCGCGAGTGGTGGTCGCGGGAAAAAGTGGAAGTTTGAACATGGGCGAAATGCTCCTCTGGGCTTGCCGAAGCGAGACGTGCCGGGGGCATCGGGAGACGATGCCGAAACAGGGACAAGGCGAATGTACCCGGCGCACCGGGGCAATTAACCGTGGGCGTTGCAAGTTCCTTCTTGGGGATTGTCATACGTCCCACCAGCCTCTGAATACTTGCAACATTTATCATGTTTACTAAAGTGCTAATTCTCGTTTTTACCACTTTATCGTTGACAAGGACCGGTTTCATCTGCTACACTACTACCATCATCACACCCCGGAGGTTCACCGTGCTCACACCATTCGAAGATCAACTGGCTTATCTGCCGGTTCCGGTCCGGTTCTTGCCGGACATGACAAAGCTCTTATCGGAACTGATACGAAACCCCGATGGAGAAGACGAGGGAGCGAAGATTGTTCCCGTCCCTGATCCTGGTGCGACCAGTTCCAGAGACACATTTTGGACAGAAGATCGTCTCGGAGAATTATTGCTTCTGCTAAAGCCTCAGAACACGGTTTCGCTTGCCGTTCTTGACATGGCGGCTTTAAGGGCCTCCAATCCAGGCAACGCCAGCCTCGTCTCGTTCCCTGAGGCCTGTGCAAAAGGAGGATTGGATGTTTCTCAGGGGAAAGCACACATAGGCGCGTTGCGGAAAGTCTGCGGCAAGGTCGGAAGCCGCGAGTTCCCGGTCAGCGAGCATTGGGCTGAGGGGGGCGAGAACATCAAGTACTACCGTATGTCGCCGGACATCGCGGTTCGGTGGCTGAAGGTCCGCGCCGCAAACCCGTAACCGCTGGAAAAGGAGATACGACGATGAAAAAGACGCAGGGAGTCCAAGACCTCGTTCATGATGCTCTGGCATTGATTCCGAAGCCCTACGAGCAAGATGTGATCGAGGAAGTCGCGCTTGTCGTAGAGAAAGATGCGGGCCTGCGGAACCGGTATGATGACCTATGCCTTGCCCTTCGCACATGGGTCGTCAACAACTGGATCGGGCAGTACACGAAAGCCGCCGTTCACATGAACTCAGTTCGCCAGGTAACGGCACACAGAAGCACCATCATAGGCGGCTACACAAAACTGGAACACTAAGAGTGCTGAGGCAGCCGTCGGAGAGGCAGCCGTCGGAAATGGGCGGGCATTTTGCCCGCCCGTTTGCACAGACAAGTACGGACTGTGAAACCGCTGTGCTATACTAGCTTTCAGACAGGTTTACAGTTCGTCAGGCACATACAGCCGTACTCCGTCCGTGCCGGGTTGCGGTGGATACCGCTCCCCGTGAAGAGGACGCAGACAGACATGAAACTGATCGACACGCTGAAGATGGACAAGACGCAGTTCTCGACCGCCCCGCTCCACGGCGAGTCCGACGAGGTCGAGTTCTGGCGCACCCAGCCGCACCAGGCCCGGATGGAGGCGCTGGAGTTCATGCGGCAGGTGATGTATGGCTACGATCCTTCTACCGCCCGACTTCAAAGATCTGTTGACGTTCTTGAACTCGAACGGGGCTGAGTACCTGGTCATCGGCGGCTACGCCGTCGGCTATCACGGCTACCCCCGCGCGACGGGCGACCTGGACATCTGGGTGGCGCGCAACGCCGAGAACGCCGCCCGCGTGGTCGCCGCGCTGCGCGCGTTCGGCTTCGGCAGCGGCGAAGTGACGCCGGACGTGTTCACGGAAGAAAACCGCGTCATCCGCATGGGCGTGCCACCTGTGCGGATCGAGTTCCTGACGACGGTCTCCGGCGTGGAGTTCGACGCCTGTGGTCGGCGCGCGAGCCGGCCCTGCTCGATGGCGTCCCCGTCCCCATGATCGACGCCGCGAGTTTGAAGGTCAACAAAAAGGCCAGCGGCCGGCTGAAAGATTTGAACGATCTGAAGAACCTGCCATGAACTACCAGGACCACATCACTGTCGAGCCGGACAAGCGAAGCGGCAAGCCGTGCGTCCGGGGCCTGTGCGTCACGGTCTCTGACACCCGACGGGTGAGAGACACGCGGCACCGAGAGGGGAAGATCGAGGAGGGGAAAGCCGGATGGCACTGGACACAATCACGCGCGCGGAGTTCGACGAGCGCCTCGATGCCGCGAACGAGCGACCGCGACAGGAGTTGGCGGACTTGCAGAAGCGAGTGGTGAGACCAGCCTGCGACGGCACAGTACGCAGAGCGGCGGCGTCCGACGCGGCCCTGCTGTTGGAGATCGCGCGGGCGGCGCAGGCCAAACTGGCCCGCGTGGGCAGCGCGCAGCGGATCGCGGGCTATTCCCAAACCAACATCAACCTGCGAATCGCGCAGGGAGAGTTGTACGTGTTGGAAATGCCGGGGGGCGTTTTGGGCGGC
>CAXUCQ010000185.1:5783-6108 GCA_964249295.1 uncultured Armatimonadales bacterium
GAGCCGGTCACGCCCGAACGGTTTCCCCAGGTCGGCCGTTGGAACATTGCCCCGGAAGGCTTTCCGGTCTGGTTTTTGTACGGCCTCGTCATCGACCCCGCGTGGCAGGGCCGGGGCTGGGGCCGCGTCCTGCTCGACGGCCTGCGCCGCCGGGAGCGGTTCGCGGCCCCGGCGACCCTGGCGCTGGACTGCTGGGCGGGTAATCTAAGGCTGCGCCGTTTCTACGCGGAGGCCGGCTTCCGCCTGCACGGCGAGTTCCCCGAGGACGACTACCGGGTGGCCGTCTACACCTGGACCGCGGCCGCATCTCACGTCATTAGAGGCA
>CAXUCQ010000186.1:0-5287 GCA_964249295.1 uncultured Armatimonadales bacterium
GGGTTCGGGGGCGGGGAACGAGCGGGCGTGGCCGGTCTTGCACCACGTACAGTGGCCGCAGGGGGCGTCGCGCGTCTGGCCGAAGTAGCCGACGAGGGCGTTGGTCTGGCAGGCGTCGAGGGTGACCAGGTCCAGCACCTGCTGGAGACGGGTCATTTCTGACGCTTCGCGCTTGTGGAAGCGACCCGTGAGTTCGGCGGCCAGCGCGGCGGCGTCCTCGTCGGGCCGCAGGCGGGTGTAGCGCTGGCGCACGTCGGCGACGCGCAGTTCCACCAGTTCGCGCTCGGCCAGGACTTCCAGGACGCGGACGATGCGGCGGCGCTCCTCGCCCAGAGCCAGCGCGGCGGCGTCGGGGTTGAGCGAATACCAGGTCCGGCCCTGTTTGGCGTGGGCGAAGAGGTCCGACACCAACTGCCCGTGCGCGCCGGGGAACTGGGCGGCGATCTGTCCGACGGGGGTCAAAGGGCGCAGCTCGTAGCCCGCGTAGAACGGCGTCCCCTGGCGCAGCACGCCGAGCAGTTCCAAGTAGGTCATGGCCGTCCGCAGGACCAGGGGCCGCAGGTCGTGGCGGTCGGCCAGTTCGTACAGGCTGACGTCGAACTCGGGGCCGGAGGCGAGCAGGCCGTCGATCAGGCGGCGCAGGGCGCCCTCCGTCGGCGTGTCGCCGTAGGCGAAGTTCTCCAGGGTCGGCACGTCGTCGGGGCAGGCCAGCATCTCGACGACCGAGGGCCTGTCGTCGCGGCCCGCGCGCCCGATCTCCTGGCTGTAGCTTTCCAGACTCTTGGGCAGGTTGTAGTGGTAGACGTAGCGCACGTCGGCCTTGTCGATGCCCATGCCGAAGGCGATGGTGGCGACGACGATGCCCCGGTCCGACGCCATCCACTCGTCCTGCACGCGGGCGCGCTCGTCGTCCTTCATGCCGGCGTGGTAGGCCGAGGCCGGGAACCCGCCGTCGCGCAGCCCCGCGGCGACCCGCTCCGCCGTCTTCTGCAGCGTGACATAGACGATGGTCGGGCCGGGCCTGCGACTTTTCAGGCGTTTAAGCAGCAGGGCGTCGCGCTCCGCCGCCGCGACGGGGGCCAGGCTCAGGCTCAGGTTCCGGCGGTAGAACCCCGTCACGACGGCGGCCTCTTGGGGAATCCGAAAGGCCGCGCAGATGTCGGCGACGACGCCGGGCGTGGCCGTGGCCGTCAGCGCCAGCACGCGCGCGACACCCAGCGACCGGGCGGTGTCCGCGAGCTTCAGATAGTCGGGCCGGAAGTTATGCCCCCACTCGGAGATGCAGTGCGCCTCGTCCACGGCGAACAGCGCGATCTTGGCGCGGGTCAGGCTCGCCACGAACCGCTCGTTGTTGAAGCGCTCGGGCGCGACGTACAGCAGCTTGAGCGTCCCCGCCGCCATCGAGTCGTTGACCTCCTTGAGTTCGGCGGCGGACAGGGTCGAGTCGATCCGGGCGGCGGCGATGCCGCGCCGGCGCAGGGCGTCGATCTGGTCCTTCATCAAGGCGATCAGGGGCGAGACGACCAGGGTGACGCCCTCGAACAGCAGCGCGGGCAGTTGGTAGCACAAGGATTTGCCGCCGCCGGTCGGGAACACGGCCAGCGCGGCGTTGTGTGTCTGCAGCGCGTCGATGACCCGCTCCTGTCCGGGCCGGAACCCGGCCAGGCCGAAGGTGTCGCGCAGGAGTTGTTCTGGAGAAACTGGCATGGCTTAGCTTTCGTCGGCATCTGAAAGGACTTGCTGATACAGCGCGGGGGAGATGCGGAAGTCATGATCCAAAAGCATTTCCAGGCATGGACGCACTGACGGCAGCAACTTATGACGCTTTGCCGTGAGCGGAATGCCCAGCGCACCGATGACATTCAGTTCTAGTGCCTGAGCCAGACGCCGCGCCGGGCGGTCATCCAGGATGACCAGCCGGGCGGATGTTTCGAGGGCAAGGCTGATCGCTTCGCCCTCGCCCAAGCCGAGTGACGTCCGCAGTATGAGAGGCCCGACTGGTTGTGTCAGGCGACGCTGTTCAATCCACGTTGGCAATGCCACGCTGGGAGCGACTTCCAGGGCGACTGCCGGCGGAGTCAGAAGGGTGCCGAAGATCGCTTCCAACATCTCCAGGTGTCCGATCTGCACGAATGCGATCAGTGGACTGGAGTTGCACACCACCGGCGGCGTACTTGTATAGCCCCTCGGCTTGTGTCCGCTCGGACTGCCATCCGTCGTCCGTCATGTCGAAGAACGCGATGCCGAGGCGGGAGGCATAATGAATGAACTCCCAGCGGTCCATGCCGAGCAGTTCCGCCGCTTTGCCGCTTGAAACGGCCCCGCGCCGGTATAACTCAAGGACCATTAGTTCCCGCGCTGTACGCTGGATCGGCTGATTGGCTTCTTGTAGCAGGGCGGCCAGGTCCGCTTCTAAATCCATACTGACAACACTCATGATCTTGACTCCGCCTTCATTATGACCCAGAACGGCGCAAAACGGCGAGTGTCAGACGTGTGCCGCCGTGTCCCTGCGGATGGCCTCGATGCGGTGCGCCAACGAGGGGTGGCTGCTGAGGAGCTCGTCGCCGCGCTTGAGCCGGTGCGGGCTGGCGTTGAGCGTGTGCAGCTTGGTCAGCGTGGCGATGACCCGCTCCGGGTCGCCCACCACTTCGACGGCGAAGCGGTCGGCGGCGGCTTCGCGCGCGCGGCGGCCCCGGCCCAGGATCAGGTTCAGCAGGAGCGGGGCCAGGAAGACGCCCACCATCGGCCCGCTGAGCAGGGCGTAGGCGGCGTCGGACAGGTGCAGTTTCGCGGCGTGGAGGCCGAACCACCAGAGCGCCCAGAAGGCGGCCAGGGCCGCCAGGCTGAGGACAAAGCCGCGCCGGACGTGTCCACCCCGGAGATGTCCGACCTCGTGCGCGACGACCACGCGCACTTCCTCCGGCTCCATCCTGCGCAGCAGCCCCGCCGTCAGCCCCACGGTGCCGAAGAGGGACGCATAAGCGTTGACGGCGGGCGACCGGACCCGGACGACGTTCTTGACCCGGACACCGGCCTGTGCCGCGACCTCGGTGACCATGACGTGCCAGGGGTCACCGGGGGGCAGCGCCGTCCGCGTGGCGCGGGACGTGACCCAACCGCCGACGACCAGGGCCACGCCCATCAGGACAAGCATTCCGTAGGGTAGAAAGCGCAGCCAGGGCAAGCGCGTTAAGGCGCCGTTGAGCAGCAAAAACGGCAGCAGCGTCACCGGGATCAGCATCACGGCCAGGACGCCGAACAACCAGCGCCCTGCCCACGGGGGCGGGGCGTCGGGATCGACCGCCGCCGTCAGCGGGACGCCGGCCCGCCGCGCCTGGCGTCGCTCCCACAGGGAACAAGCCAGACTGGACAGACCCATCAGGCCGATCATCGCGACGGGAAAAAAGAGCATGGTCTGCGGCTTCGGCTCGAATGGCAAGGAGTACAGGGCCGCCGTCAGGAGACGATGCGGGTTGCCGGACAGCGTCAGCAGGACCAAGCCCAGCGGCAGCAGGGCCGTCACCCTCGCCAGCGGCTTTTGCTTGTCGTAGCGCCGCTGCACCTCCTCCGGGCTGGGCGGGGCCGAGGGCTGCCCAGACCGTTGTTCCGCCCGTTTCTTCGCCGCTCGCCAGGGCGCCATCGCCACACCCGCCAGGGCCGACAGCAGCAGCGCGGCGAGGCTCAGGGCGACCAGCGGCGCGTACCAGGGGATCGACGCCGTGAAGCGCAGGTGCGCTCCCGGCGGGACTTGGTTCAGGCCGAAGAACGTCGAGTCGCCCAGGCGCCGGGGTGTCGCCGGCCCCGGCGCCGTCAGCACCGCCTTGTCGGCGTCGTCCGCGCGGGCGCAGAGGACGATGGGGCGGGGGAGCGCCGAGGCCCTCAACGCGGCGGCCAGGGCGGACAGGTCCAGGTCCGACTCCGTGTGCCTGCGACTGAGCCGGACGAGATACTTGTTCAACTCAATGTCGGTGGTGACGGTCTTGGTGCCGGTGAACAGGATATAGTCGGCGCGGGGACGTCCGATCTCCCCGGCGATGCGCCGCGCCTGGGCCAGCAGCGGCTGCTGCCCGAACGAGTTCCCGGTCATCAGCACCACGTCGGCGTTGCGCAGGTCGAACGTGACATGGACCTGCGTACCGGGGTCTCCGTCGATGATGCGCGGCCAGTCCGTGCGACCCAGTTTCTCCGCCGCGTTGTCGGCATGGCGGCGGGCGGACGCGAAACTGGTGGACTCCCAGCGCACGTTCTGGGCGGAGGCGGGCGGCGGACTGTACCCGGACGCGGAAGCAAGACAAAGGGCGAGAAGAAACAGCCAACAGCGACATCGGGAATGCATGGGAGCCTCCTGGGATGAGGCGGTTCCGGGGAGCCTCGATACGGCAGGCGGACACCGTGGCCGCAGGGTCGGTCTACGATCCTGCCCAGTGTATCAAAATCCGCCCCTGCCGTCAAGAGGCAGCGCGGCGCGTCGGATCTGGCTGAGTACCACGTCGTTACCCGGATAGCCGGCGTGGACGTAGCGCACGCGGCCCGTGCCGTCCAGGATGACGACGGTCGGGACGTGCCGGATGCCGTATCGGGCGCTGACGCGGCCGCCGATGTCCAGAAGCACCGGGAACGGGGTAGGCGTCGGCGCGTGCGTCTGGAACTCCTCCAGGCGCGTGCCGTCGACGCTGACGGCGACCAGGCGGAAGCCCCGCTCGTCCTGCCGCGCGGCCAGCGCCTGCAGGTGCGGCATCTCGGCCTTCCAAGTGTCGCACCAGAAGGCCCAGAAGTTGAGCACGGTGACGTGGCCGGGACCCGCATACTCCGAAAGCGTGTGCTGCCGCCCGGCGACATCGGGCAGCGAGAACGACGGCGCGGCCATGCCGACGGGCAGCGCCGCCGGCGGGGCCGGGGACCCGGCGCGGCAGGGCGTCAGCAGACACAGCCCGATGAGGATAAAGCTCAGTCTGTTCATTGGGTTTCCTGCGTCGGTCCCCCAGGGCTGAAGTCCTGGGCTGGCAAAAGCAGACTGCCCGAGGGTAAGGGCGCCGGACAGACCCGGCTGCTACTCTTGCGCCCGCGAAGGCGGGCGATCTTCTCCCCGGCAGCCCAGGACTTCAGCCCTGGGGCTTTCGCTACTGCGCCTCCCCGATGTTGGTCTTCGCCAGGCCGCTGTTGCCGCGGATCTCCGGGAAGTAGACCAAAGACGCGATGCCGGGCAGGATGCGGAACGCGCCCGGCGTTTCGGTGTGGAGCGTGTACGCCAGATGCGTCTGCCCCTTGGGCAGACGGTCGAAGA
>CAXUCQ010000186.1:5297-6102 GCA_964249295.1 uncultured Armatimonadales bacterium
GGGCGTCGTCCTCGAGCGGGGCGACTTCGCAGCCCGCCGGGATCGGCTCTTCCAGCATCGCGTAGCGGTAGTCGGCGTCCGCCGTCACGTCCACCGAGACGGACAGTTCGCGGCCCGAGGGGATGCTGTCGGCATGGGACGGGTCTTCGGCGGGGACCTGAAAGACGCGATGGACGCTCAGGCCCCGGCTGAGCGGCGCCGCCTGGCCCGGCGGGATCAGATAGTCTTCCGTGCGCGTGACGTACAGGACGCCGGGGCCGGACTTGTCGATCGTCAGCGTTTGATGCCCGCGCAGCAGGTCCGGGGTGAGCGTCAGGGTCGTCGGCGCGTCGAAGACGGCAGTGTCGGAGGCCGTCAGCGACCCGACGGGCTGGGCGTCGAGCGTGACGCGGGCGGAGAACGCCGGGTGCAGTTCGCCCGTCCCTTCCAGACCCTGCGCGAGCGCGAAGACGGCCTCGGCGCTGGTCTTGGTGGAGTCCCAGGCCTGGCCGTCGCGGCTGGCCATCAGCCAGCGCACGGCGCCGGGGACGAGGCCGCTCCGGGGCAGCGCGGTCAGGATCGCGCGCAGGGCGTGGGCGGTCACGTCCACGTCGTCCTCGCGCCACGAGTAGCCGCCTTCCGCCGCCGTCCACGAGACCGTCGTGCCCCGGACGACGGCCCTGGCGCTCAGCTCCTGGGCGACGAGGCGGGCCGCGTCGGGCTGCCCGGCGCGCGCCAGGGCGAGGGTCAGCGACGCCAGGCCGTAGGTGTCGAGCTTGCCGCGCTCTTTCAGGAGGGCGGCGAGCGGGGCCGCCGCACCCTTGGG
>CAXUCQ010000187.1:0-6095 GCA_964249295.1 uncultured Armatimonadales bacterium
AACAGCGTCAGGACGGCGACGAGGTGAGCGGGGTGTCCCACCATCATGGCCCCCGAAATGAGGGCGATGAGGGTGGAAAGTGCGGCGGCGAGCGCCGGGCGTTTGTTTCTGAGTCTCATGCAGGCGGCTACTTGCCCATCAGCTTGACGCGGGGCGCCGCCCTGCCGCCGTTTTCAGCGGCTATGGCCGTGCCGCCGTCGGTCTTGCCGCCGTCGGTCTTGCCGCCGTCATCGCTTTTCCCGGCGTCGCCGTCTTCATAGGTCACGGGTCGGAACAGGCTCACAACGAGGATGACGGCCCCGAACAGCGCGAAGAACACGCCGGGGGCGACGTCCTGGAGCTGCAGCGCCTGGTCGTGTCCGGTGCTGACGCTGAGCCGTCCCTGCGTTTCGGTGACGATGTAGAACAGGCGGTAGCCCAGGTAGATGCACAACGCGCCGGACAGGGCGATGAGGCTGCGGTAGATAATGATTCCCGTAAAAGGCTGCATCGTTCCCCCATTCTGTGAGCGGCGGCGTTACGGTGTCTTCGCGCTCCCGGTGGCCGGAGTGACCAGCGTCACTCCGGGCATCGGCGGCGCTCCCGCCTTGTCCTGCGGGAAATACGCCTGCTTCAACAACTGTTTGTACAGCGACAGAGGGAAGAGGCCCACTGCAGCCCGGCGCTCGTCGACACCGGCCTCGTCCCGGATCGGCATCAGCGCCGGCTCATGTCCCTTCCACTCGCTGAAGCGCCTCGCCTGCGTCCCGTACTCCTGCGGCTTCCCCCCGCTCACGAGGACCCGGTCCAGCAGCAGCGCGTAGTCTTGGCCCGTCAGGTCGCCCTTTTTATAGGCCCTCTCCACGAGCGGCAGCATCTGCTTCTGGGTCGCGGTGTCGGCGTGCTGGACCAGGAGAAAAGCGGCGTCGGAGCCGTCCCGGCCCACCAGCGCCGCGCCGGGCCACCCGTACCGTCGGACGATGGCTCTCACCCGCGCCGTGTCGGCGTTGTCGATGGCCGCCATGCGCGCCATCACGGACGGGTCTGGGTGCTGCACGCCTTTCGCGGTATACTCCTGCCGGATGGCCTGATCCTGATCGACCAGGCGCAGCAGCTCCCGGCGCAAGGTCGGGCTTGCGACGGACGGAGTACCGGCGGCAGGCAGGGCGCTGGGGACCTGCGCCTGGGAGTTGCCGGCAAGCCACAGGGCGCCGACAAGGATTGCGACGGAAAAAGTGTTCTTCAATCTGTTCTCCTCGTCTCAGGCCACGTCTGGCACCGCCCGGTGGGAGTTTGTTCGTCGCCACAATCCCGAGTTCCTGCTTGTGTCAAAGGGGTAAAAGCGCAACGCGACTGCGACAGGGGAGGAATCGGGCGGGCGGTGTCGAACCTTGGGACACGGGCGGCCCGCCCCCGCCGCCCATCCGTTTCATTCTCAAGGAGACAAACCGCACCAATGAAGATCGGCATATTCACCGCCCTGTTCCACGACCGGCCCCTCGAAGCGGCGCTGGACGCCGTCGCCGAGGCGGGCATCCAGGCCGTCGAGTTGGGGGCGGGCGCGTACCCCGGCAGCCGCCACCTCGACGACGCCGGCGGCGTCGAGACGTTGATCGCCGATGAAGGAGCGCGCAAGAAGCTCCGCAAGATGATCGAAGACCGAGGACTGACGCTGGACTCGCTGTCCGTCCACGGCAACCCGCTCCACCCCGACGCCAGGATCGCGGACGACCACCACAAGGCATTCCAGAACGCGGTGCTGCTGGCGGAGAAGCTGGACCTGGGCGTGGTGAACGGCTTCAGCGGCTGCCCCGGCGACAGCCCGCGCGCCAAAAACCCGAACTGGGTGACGTGTCCGTGGCCGGACGAGTACCGCGAAGTGCTTGATTGGCAGTGGAAGAAGCGTGTCATCCCCTACTGGAAAAAGCAAAACGCTTTTCTTAAAACGCACAACGTCAAGTTCGCCATCGAGGCGCATCCGGGGTTCGTCGTGTACAACCCCGAGACCATCCTGCGCCTGCGCGACGCGGCGGGCGGGCAGATCGGCGCCAACTTCGACCCCTCGCACTTCTGGTGGCAGGGCATCGACCCTCTCGCCGCCGTGCGGACGTTGGGCGAGGCCGGCGCCGTGTTCCACGTCCACGCCAAGGACACGCGCATCGACCCGATCAACGCGGGCGTCAACGGCAACCTGGACACCAAATCCTACGGCGACGAGCTGCACCGGTCGTGGGTCTTCCGCGCCGTCGGCTACGGCCACGACGCGGCCTGGTGGAAGGACTTCGTCTCCAACCTGCGGATGATCGGCTACGACGATGTGCTCTCCATCGAGCATGAGGACAGCCTGATGTCGCAGGGCGAGGGCCTGAAGAAAGCGATGGAGACACTGAAAGCCGCCGTCATCAGCGAGAAAGCCGGCCCCATGTTTTGGGCCAAGGAGTAAACCACCATGCGCCGACTCCCATCCTACGGCACCACCCTCGCCCTGCTGGCGTGCGGCGCGTCATGCCACGCCCAGGCCGCGCCTGACGCCCCCGCCCACCCGCCTGTGGTGGTTGTCACACCGGCCCCGCCGTCTCTGACGACGCAGGCGGCGGCAGTCGACCCGGCCAAGGAGAAGTTGATCCGGCAACTGCTGGAAGTCACCGGGGTGGTGAAACTGTCGCAGCAGATGATGGACCAGATGTTTACCTCGATGCAGTCCGCCGTCCCCGACTTGCCGACGGAGTTTTGGAGCAAGACTCGAGCGCGCTTCAAGGCGGATGACCTGGTCGCGATGATCATCCCGGTCTACGACAAATACTACTCCAAAGAAGAACTCCAGGGCCTGCTGACGTTCTACGAGTCGCCGCTGGGCCGGAAGGTGATCGCCACCCTGCCCCAAGTGCAGCGCGAAAGCATGACCATCGGCCAGGCCTGGGGCCGCAAACAGGCCGAGGACGTGCTGGCGGAGATCGCGCAGGAGCGGAAAAGCGCGCGGAAGCACGCCCAGACGAAGGCCGGCCCCCAGCCCTTTCAAGTGCAGGGCCGGGGCTACTCCACAGCCGCTTCCAGCAGCGTCAGCGTCCCCGCACCGGCATCAAACCGCGCCCGCCCGCCCAGGGGCAGCGCGTAGTTGCCGGCGACATGGCCGAAGGGGAAGCCCAGCGCCGTGGGCTTCCCGAACGGCTCCAGGATGTCCGCCCAGACCTGGCGCACCGGCAGCGACCCGCGTTCGTCCGCCCCGGTCGCCTCCCCGACGACAAACCCGGCGGCCTGCGCCAAGATGCCGGCCTCCCGCAGCTGCACCAGATAGCGCTCGATGCGCGGCGGCGTCTCGCCGACGTCTTCCAGCAGCAGCAGTCCGCCGCGCGCGTCGAGCTGATACGGCGTCCCCGTCGCGGCGGCGAGCAGTGACAGACAGCCGCCGCACAGCCGCCCCTCGGCCACGCCGGGCGTCAGCGTCCCCGCCGCGCGCCCTGGGACGAGGCCAGGCGGCTCCGGGTTCTGCAGCAGGCGGAGCGCCCACTCGCGGGCGGCGGGCGCCGTCCGATCCCCGAGTTCAAACACGAGCGGCCCATGCGCCGCGACGACGCCGACACGCTGGGTGAGGGGCAGCAGGAGCGATGTGGTGTCGGAATAGCCGATCACCATCTTGGGCGGCAGGATCGCCAGCACGGCCCAGTCGAGCAGCGGCCACAAGCGGCACGCCGAAAAGCCGCCGCGGGCGCACCAGAGGACGTCGATGTTGGGATCGGCATAGGCGGCCATGAAGTCCGCCGCCCGCTCTGTGTCAGTCCCGGCCATGTGGCCGTGTCGGTCCAGCGCGTGCGGGGCCAGAACCGTCTGGAAGCCGTGGGCGTGGAGAAACGCGCGGCCACGCTGAAGCGCCTCGGCGTCGCACGGGCTGGAGGGGTTGACGATGCCGATGGTGCCGCCGGGCCGCAGCCGGGCGGGTTTTCGCGGACTCTGGTTAGCCATCGGGGTCGTCAGTGAGCGATTGCAGGCGGGAAGCGATTGCAGGCGGGAAGCGGCCCACCCAGGTCGCATCAATCAAGCCCACCTCGATCACGTCGCGCAAGTGGGTCGCGTCCACGGCGCGAAAAACTGACAGTTTGCTCTGCGCCAGGTCTGCGAGCGAAAGTACGCGGCAGGCGTCCATGACCACGACATCGGCAACGTCCGGGTTGGGCAGGGCATCCCGCGAACGGACCTTCTCGCCCGCGAAAACGATGTGAACGGCGTCACGCACTCGGAGCGTCCCGTCTTCGGGCGAGACGCACAGACCGGCGCGGTCAAGTGCGTGCGCGGCGTGGGGCGGATCGGTGCGGCGCAGCAGAATGTCAACGTCGCGCGTGAAACGCACTGCGGCCTCATCTATGGTCGCCACCCAGGCCGCGACGGCGTTGCCGCCGATCACGGCGTAAGACACCCCGGCGCGGTCTAAGGCGCCGTCGCCCGCAGCAGACGCTCACGGACTCGCTCCACGGCAGACACCATCCTCTCCAGCAGATCGACGGCAGCAATGCCTGGCATAGATTTCAGATGCCTCCGCCGGAGAGGTTCTCGTCGGGACAGGGGACCCAGTTGTCGGCACACATCTCGTCGAACTGGGCCGTCAGCGACTTCTCGGGGATTTTGTCCCAGACCGTGTCCAGCGCGCGCAGGATGCGCTCCGGGTGCTGCTCCTCCTCGACGGCCCCTACGCGGCACTTCACGTCCTCGATCTCGCGCAGCGCGCGGCGGATGATCTCGCCCATCGGGTCGGCGCTGCCCAGCGCCTGGTCCATGACCTGCGACGTGGACCGCTCGGAGATGTGTGTTCCGTCCTGCACCAGGATGCGGCCCGGTACGCCGACGACGCTCGTGTTCGGCGGCACGTCGCGCGTCACGACGGCGTTGGCGCCGATCCGCGCCCCGTCCCCCACGGTGATGTTGCCCAGGATCTTGGCGCCCATGCCGAGCAGGACGTTGCTGCCGACGGTCGGGTGGCGCTTCACCGGCTCCAGCGACGTGCCGCCCAGCGTCACCTGATGGTACATCAGCACGTCGTCGCCCACCACCGCCGTTTCGCCGATCACGACGCCCGCCCCGTGGTCGATAAAGAAGCGCCGCCCGATGGTCGCGCCGGGGTGGATCTCGATGTTGGTCAGGAAGCGACTCCACTGGGAGATCATTCGGGCCGGCAGCCGGAACCGGCGCCGGTACAGCGAGTGGGCGATCCGATGATAAAACAGCGCCCAGAATCCCGCATACGTCAGCACCTCCCACACGGAACGGGCCGCCGGGTCTTTCAGCAGAATCGTTCGGATGTCTTCACGCAGGAAACGGAACAAAACAGGCCTCAGCCCATTCAACGGCGTATCGCCCGTTTGAGTTCCGCGCGAGGCCGGGAGCGCGGTCGTCCGTCCTAAGAGTGTGCGCCTTGACGCGGCAACAGGGAAGAAGGTACTATCGTGGAACATGTTTTACATGATTTTTTCATCTCTGCCGTGGATACTGAGTTGATGGCAAGCGAAGATGAGACGCACGGCCGTGTCGTCACCCCAGCCGAGGCCGGGGGAAGAAGCGCGATGCCATGCGAGACTGTCAGGAGCACCCACACGGCGACACGGAGGAGAAGTCTTTTTGACCACATTCGGACGCAATGACCGGCGCTTCGAACGCCACGCGGCCACGCTCGGAGCGTCTCTCTTGCTCATCGCTTCCGGCGCGATGCTGGGGCCAGGCACGCGGGCGCAGTCGGCAGTGGCACAGGCGACGACCGGAGCCGCCCCCCCCGCCGCACCCGGAACGATCACAAAGAAGCCGGCGCGGGCTGGAGCGGGCGTGAAGAAGCCGACACGACCAAGGACGAGGAAGGCGACGGCGGGCATCCTTACCGCGCCGGGATCACAAGGTTCCGCATCCCAGGCGACGGGGGCAGCGGGCGCCCCCGCTCCGCCCGGCGCCCCACAGGGCTTGGCGAGCGCGATGCCGGGCATGAACGACGCACCGGCGACGGCTCCGGGAGGGCTGCCGGCCACGGCACCACAGGCAACGACAATCGGCACGGCGATCACACAGGGGGTGAGCGGCCCCCCTGGAGCGCGGGTGCTGACGCTCGACCAAGTCATCGCGCTCGCCGTGAATAATAA
>CAXUCQ010000188.1:0-860 GCA_964249295.1 uncultured Armatimonadales bacterium
CCGCCGACCACGGCAACCCCGCCGCTGGGAGTGATCCGCTGGAGCCGGTGGTTGTACGAGTCGGCGACATATAGGACTCCGTCGCGGTCCAGCGCCAGCCCCGTCGGGAAGTTGAACTGACCGGCCCGCGCTCCCCGACTCCCGATCACTTCCGCGACCCTCAGCCGGGCGGCGCCGGCGCCTCCAAGCCACCCCGTTTTCTCGCGCGCTTCCTCTTCCAACGCGGCGGAGCGATTCGCCGTGTATCCAGGGAGGTCACTCGCCCGGACTTGTGCCAAAGGCCGACCGTCCGCGTCTCGGGGGCCTTGCGGCTCACGCGCCGCCGGCAGCGAGTGGGCATCACACCCGTCGTGCGGCTTGACATTGGGCGTCTTGGCGTCTTCGCCAAACTCAAGGAACTCAAAGCGGTTTTCGCTCATGCGACTCGATCATGACTTTCTGCGGGGGGCCGTGGCTGCGCGACAGCAGCGAGGCTGTTGCGCGCCACGGCACAAGAGTATTATAGCCGATGGGAGAGGCGCGCGCAAGGCTCGGACCCACTGGGACGCGCCTTGACAGCACACTCTCTACGTGATATACTTGGCCGTTGTCCCCGGCAGGCGAGGGCTGAGCCTTTGGCGCGGGTATCACTCTATTCGACAGCGGGGGGCGCACGGCCCCCGGCAAGGAGCGAGATCTTCCTATGGCCTGGAAACTACGCAAGGACAAACTCAAGGCGGCTGCGCCGGACGGCGAGGCAGACGCTGCGCCCGAACCGAACACCGCGCCCCCAGCCGTGGAGGCCGAGCGCCCGTCTGTGTTCGACCTCAGCGGCAGCGCCTTCCAGCCCAGCAATCACGGCGGCTACGACGCTTTTCTCG
>CAXUCQ010000188.1:870-6084 GCA_964249295.1 uncultured Armatimonadales bacterium
GAGGAAGAACCGGAGATGCCGAGTTTCCTCGATCACGAACCCGCCGTCTCGCGCCTGGGCCACACGCCTCAGTACGACGAGCCTGCCGAACCAGAGATCGAACTGATGCCGCTGCCGACGGAGCGCAGCGCGGCTGAGCCGATCAGTGAAGTGTCCTTCCTGCCCGACCCGCTGCCGGAGTTTGATCCCGTTGCCGCGTCGTCCACTCCCGATCTGGAGCCGGAGGCGATTGTCATGGCTCCGCCGACGCCGGAGGCTCCCGACGAGGAGCCGGAGGCCGGACACGCTTTCGTTCAGACCCCTGCCCCTGTGTCCGCCCCACACACCGACGCCGAACGGGAAGCCGTCGCGCCCGGCCTGGTCACGCTGGTGACCGAGACAGGGCTGCCGAAGATCGCCCCGTTCATCCTGGACGCGCCCGCAGCACCGGTCGTCGAGGAGCCTGCCCGGATGCGCAGCGTCGTCATCCGCATCGGGAAACTTTCGGCCACACACTTTCTGCTCAAGGATGTGACCACCATCGGGCGGCCCGACAGCGTCACGCAGAACTACCCCGACATCGAGATCGAGCTGGACGACGGCGTTTCGCGCCGTCACGCCGAGATCCGACACGCCGGGCCGGAATTCGCCATCGTGGACGTCGGCAGCACGAACGGCACCCTGCTGAACGGCGACCGGCTGACGCCGAACGAACCCGTCACACTCCAATCCGGCGACCGCATCCGCGTCGGTGAGCGCACGGAACTGCAGTTTGAATGACCCAAGCATTGATCCTCACCAACGTGGCGGACCTTTATGCCGAGCCGAGCGATGGGGCGGAGCTTGCCTCTCAGGCCGTCCTGGGCGCGCGCGTCACGGCGCGGCGCGAGGACAACGGCTTTTCCTACGTCGAGACGGACGACCACTACCGGGGCTGGGTCGCCACGGCGCGGCTAACCCCCGCCTGGGACGACGGCGACTACTTCAAAACCAGCATCGCGACGCTGTTCGCCGAAGTCTACGCCGGGCCGGATGCCGGCAGCGAGATGCTCACGAAACTGGTCGTCGGCACGAAGGTCGCCGTTGCGCACCGCCCGGAGGTCGACGACTGGGTGCCGCTGCTGCTGCCGGACCGGCAGACCGGCTACACCCACCGTCTGTGTCTGAACATGACTCATGACGGCGCTCTGGCCGGGCCGAGCCTGCTGGACGAAAAAGCGCGACGCGCCATCGACCTTCACGACCTCAAACGCCGGATCTTCCAGGCCGTCGGGGAGCAGGCGACCCTCGTCGGCAGACGGCTGATCGGCACACCCTACCTCTGGGGCGGTTGTACCCCTTTCGGCATCGACTGTTCCGGGTTCGTCCAACTCGCGTTCAAGCTCAGCGGCGTCCAGCTCCTGCGCGACGCGAGGCTGCAGTTTGAGGATCGCCGCTTCACCGCCGCCGAAGAGGGTATCCCCTTTGACGAGGCCGATCTGTGTGCCGGAGACCTGGTCTTCTTCTGCAAACGCCCCGACGGCCCGATCACGCACGTCGGGCTGGCATTAGGCGAGGGGCGATTCATCCATGCCTCCGGCGGGCTGGGCGTCCACATCGACTCGTGCGACCATCCCGAGTACACGGCCAAGTACGCGGGGGCGAGGCGCATCTCACCGGACGCCGATCTTGCGATCGAGGCGGCGTAGAAGCGGATGGGCCTCGATGGTCTGGGACAGCGAGTGGCGCTCGCACCAGGCCTGGAACAGCACCAGCAGCGCCACGACGACGCCCTGCCAGAACGGGGAAAAGTAGAGCGCGCCAGCAACGCCCAGGGTCGCGCCGAAAGAGTTCGAGCCGGTATCGCCCAGCATGACACGCCCGCCGGCGTCTTGCGGGTACAGGATCAGGGCGACGGCCAGGGCGACGTAGAACAGCAGCCCGAGTCCCGCCGCGTGGTGTCCGAGCAGCGTCGCGAGGATCGTCGCGGCTCCACAACAGAAGCCGAACAGGCAGCGGCCGGGCCGCAGGTCCAGCAGGTTCAGCGTGTTGGCGGAAAGCGCGATCAGCGCGGAGGCCAGCGCCCATTGCCACAGGCTCGGGTAGGCCAGCAGGAACCCGGCGGCGAGGCTGACCACGCCGCCCCCGAGGGCTTTGGCCGCGCCCGTGGTGATTCGGCCCTCACGCAGCGCGCGGAAGTGGCCCTGATACCCGCCGACGCTGCGGTCGCCGCCCAGGTCGTCCAGCATCCCGAGTGCGCCGAAACCCAGAACGACGATCAGGTAGGCGGCGGCGGGCTTCGGGTCGAACGTGTCCGACAGCCACTCGTAGGCGTAGACCCAGACGCCCCCGAGGACGAACGCCAGCCCGGCGACGGCGGGGATGCGTTCCCCCCGGAAGTTGGGGCGGCGCAGGTCGTAGCGCGCCGTCAGCCAGGCCGTCGCCCCGCCGCCGAACAGCAGGCCGAGCGCGATCACGACGAACTCGGCGAGGGTCACTTGGGCGCCATCGACAGCGGCACGAACGCGCGGGCGCGGACGCTGACCGCCTGCGCGATCCGTTCCGAGATCTCGCGGAAGATCTTGGCGTAAGGCCCGTTGGGGCTGATTACGACCGAGGGCGTGCCTTCATCCGCCTCCGAGCCGATGTCCGCCGCCAGCGGGATGCCGCCGAAGAACGGCACCTGCAGCGCCTCGGCGGCCTGTTCGCCGCCGCCGTGCGAGAAGATGTCGTGACGCGAGTTGCACGTCGGGCAGAGGAAGTACGACATGTTCTCGACGATGCCCAAGATTGGGACGTCGAGCCGCTTGAACATGGCGACCGCTTTGACGGCGACGGCGGCGGCCAAATCCTGCGGCGTCATGACGACCACGGCCCCCGACAGCGGGATGGCCTGGGCCAGCGTCAACTGCGCGTCCCCGGTCCCCGGCGGCAGGTCCACGATGAGGTAGTCCAGCTCGCCCCAGTTCACGTCGCGCAGGAACTGCTGCACGGCCTTGGCGATCATCGGCCCGCGCCAGATCACGGCGGAGCCGGGCGGCTGCAAAAAGCCCATCGAGATGATCTTGACGCCGTACTGCTCGATAGGGATCAGCAGTTCTTTCTTGGCGTCCGCCTGGGGCGAGGCGTCCTCGACGCCCATGATGATCGGGATCGACGGGCCGTAGATGTCGGCGTCCATCAGCCCGACCTTCGCGCCCATCTGCGCCAGCGCGCAGGCGACGTTGGCCGAGACCGTGCTCTTGCCGACCCCGCCCTTGCCGGACGCGATGGCGACGATGTTCTTGACGCCGGGGATGACCTGCTGCTGCGGCACGCCCTTGCCGACGTTGGCGCGGACGTTTGCCGTCATATTGATGGCGATCTCGCCTACGCCGGGGATCGCGCCGACGGCCTCGCGGCACATCCGCTCGATCTCCTCCTTCAAGGGACAGGCCGGCGTGGTCAGTTCGACGGTGAAGGCGACACGCGGTCCGTCAAGTTTAACGTCCTTGATCATGCCGAGCGTGACCAGGTCTTTATGAAAATCGGGGTCGATGACGGTGCGCAGCGCCGCCATGACCTGTTCCGTGGTGGGGTACATAACTGGTGAAAAGCCTCACAACAATTGTACCCTATCCGTCCGGGTGAAAGTCAAACGAGGGGAGGTTCGACGATGGCGTGGCGACGTTCCAAACAACAGTCGGAGACTGAAGCAGGACAGGAGAGTGCCGCCGGGGGCGAAGCGGCCGGCACGAAGCGGCAGTGGAAGCGGGTGCTCGTCCCCGCCGTGGATATGCCCTATTCCATGCGGAGTCTGGAAGTCGCCTGCCGCCTGGCTCAGGGGACGGGCGGGAGCGTGAGCCTCGCCTTTATCCTGGAAGTCCCGCGCGCCCTGCCCCTGGAAGCGGCGCTGCCGGAAGCGGAGATCGTGGCCTCCAGCGCCCTTGATGATGCCCGCGAAGCGGCGCGTCCGTTCCGAGTCCCGGTCGAGCCGTTCGTCCACCGCACGCGCAGCGCCGCCGACGGCATCCTGAGACTCATCGCCCAGGAGAACATCGACCTGCTCGTGCTGGGCGGGCGGCCCGACGGCCTGCGCGGCCTGTCCAAAGACCTGACGCGGGAACTCTTCCGCCGCGCCACCTGCGAGGTCGTGCTGGATTATATCGCCGACGAGAAATGATGATAGGATGCACCGCATCTGCTTTCAACGGTAGCGATCACTATGCGAACTGCCCTCATTTCAGATGTTCACGGCAACTACGAAGGCTTGCAAGCCGCTCTCGCCGATGTTGAACAGCAAGGATGTGATCGCATCCTGTGTTTGGGCGACCTTGTGGATGGTGGTTCGCAAAGCATTGAAGTTGTACAGTTTTTTCGGGAGCAATCCATCTCAACCGTTCAGGGCAATCATGACGAGTATCCCAACACAGGCTTGCCATCGGACGTAGAAAATTATCTTCAGCGGCTGCCCGAAGCCATTGCAGAGGGAGAGGTCATCTACACTCATACCTCACCCCGGCAAAGGAAGGCCAAAATCAGTGACGGGGTTGAGGCATGGAATGTTTTTGAGGAAGTCGCCTACCGTCGTATCTTTGTGGGGGACATTCATGTTCCGCTGATTTTTGGTCAGCGGTGTTCACAGGCGGTTTCGGCTACCTCCTATGCAATCCCTTACGATGAAGAGTTCCAGTTCGCGGCAGATGACCGTTATATTGTCTGTGTGGGGTCTATCGGATACAGTCGTGATGCTTATAACTGGCTCAGGTACGCGATTTTCGACAGCAAGCGTGATACGATCACGTTCAAAGCCCCTGAAGGCCCTGTGCTCATTTTCTAAGCAAGGTGAGGCGTGTCTTTATCGCTGTCGCAGGTGGGCGGAGTCGTTTATAACGCCTTGATGAAGACCCGCCCGCCGTCCACCACCTCAACCGTCAGACGATGGCCGAGCAGCAGCGCCGTGAGGAGCGGCTGGTTGCCGGAGGCAATGATGTTGACGGGCCGTTCCTCGCCGTCCCAAACGACAGCGGCGCGATAGGATGGGACTTCTACCCGCCTTCCATCCGCAAGGTTGCTGATGAGGCTGTCGAATTGTACCAGGCCGAGCGCGGTCACGACGGACAAGGGCAAGCTGAGCGCGCCGTTGAGGCCGGTGTCCAGCAGGAAGGACACTGTTTCTTCCCACCCCGCCGGGCCGCGCACGACCAGAGTCACGACGCAATGACGGCGTGGGCCGACCTCACCGACGATCACGATAACCGTTCCCCGCCCATGAAG
>CAXUCQ010000189.1:0-639 GCA_964249295.1 uncultured Armatimonadales bacterium
AGTAGCCCTTGTAGATCTCGGTCATGGCGGCGATGAACAGGTTGCCGAACGAATGGCCGCCCAGCCCCTGCTGGCCGTCCTCGAACCGGAACTGGAACAAGCTCGCCAAAGTCGGCTCGGCGTCGGCGAGGGCGACCAGGCAGTTGCGAAGGTCGCCCGGCGGCAGAACGCCCATCTGCTGAGTCAGACGCCCGGAGGACCCGCCGTTGTCCGTGACCGTGACGACGGCGACAATGTTGCTGGTGCGCTCTTTCAGCCCCCGGAGCATCGTCGACAGCCCCGTCCCGCCGCCGATCACGACGATCCTCTGCCCCTGCGCCAGGCTGCGCCGCTGGAAGATGCGGTCCGCTAGGTCGCCGTTGGCGTCCGGGGCGACGGCGGCCAGGACCGAACGGTTGAACTGGAAATAAGAGACCAGAATCAGCGACAGGCCGAGCAGGCCCAGGACCAGCCCCGTCGGGATGTAATACGAGGCGCGGGTGAGGTCGATGTGGGGCGGGTTCAGGCGCAGGGCGATCTCGGCGTCACTGATGACCGTCAGCAGGTCGATGTTGGCGATCAGCACGACCCCGGCCATCACGGACACGACGCCGAACAGGGTCAGCAGCATCCAGCGCTTGACGCGCATCCCTGGGTAGA
>CAXUCQ010000189.1:649-6066 GCA_964249295.1 uncultured Armatimonadales bacterium
GCCAGGAGAACCACCGCTTCATCGGTTCGCCTTCCCCACGTCCCGGTGCTGCACCAGGACGCGGTAGCCACGGTCGCGCAGATACCCCCCCAGCTTCTCCGACACGACGACCGAGCGGTGCCGCCCGCCCGTGCAGCCGATGGCGATGGTCAGGTATACCTTGCCCTCCTCGACGTACTGCGGGATGCTCCAGTCGATCAGGTCGTACAGCTTGTGCAGGAACGGCTCGGCGTCCGGGTCGCGCATGACGAACGCCTCGACGCGCCCGTTCCGCCCGTCGAAGGGCCGCAGTTCATCGACATAATGCGGGTTGTTCAGGAAGCGCACGTCGAAGACCAGATCGGCGTCCAGCGGCAGGCCGTATTTGAAGCCGAACGACGTGACCGTCACCGTCAACCCCTGATTCTTGTCCGGCTCCAGGGCGAAATCGGCCAGCAGCAGGCCGCGCAACTGCGCGGGGTCCAGATCGGAGGTGTCCAGGACCTTGTCGGCAGCCTCTTTCGTTTCTTGCAGCAGGTCGCGCTCGGCCCGGATGCTGCCGAGAATGCCGCCGTATTCATCAAACAGCGGGTGCCTGCGCCGGGTCTCCTTGAACCGCTGGACCAGCACCTCGTCGGTGGCGTCCAGGAACAAGACCGTCGGCTTGACGCCGCGCCCGCGGACCAGCGCCAGCGCCGTTCCCAGCCCGGCGAAGAACGCCCCGGCGCGGGCATCGACCACGACGGCCAGGCGGCCTACGGGCGGCGGCTCCCCCACCCCCTGACACGTCTCGACCAACTCCGGCAGCAGGACGGGCGGCAGGTTGTCCACCACCATGAACGCCATGTCTTCAAAGGTCTTGACCGCCAGCGCCTTGCCCGCGCCGGACATCCCCGTCAGAACAACAAGCTGCACCTAGATTTTCCTTCCCCCTCGGCGTTCCCGGTCCGAGACGAGCAGGCTGTTCAGCGCCCCCGAGACCAGCCCCATGACGACGGACCCGAACAGCGGCGCCCAAAAGCCTCCGACATGAAAGCCAGGCACGACCTGTCCGGCGACCCAGAACGTCAGCGCATTGATAACGAACCCCAGCAGGCCGAACGTCAGACACGACAGCGGCAGCGCGATCAGTTTGACAATGGGCCGCAACACGGCGTTGACGACGCCGAGCACGAGCACCATTAGGAGCAGCCCCTGAACACCCGCGAGGCCGGGCGCGACGTAGAACCGCAGGCCCAGCGCCCGCCCCAGCAGAACCGTGATGTACAGTCCGACGGCGCTTAGAAGCCAACGCAACAGCAAATGCATTGTTGTACTCAGCCTCAGTTAAATACGAACGATGCCGCTCGTTTACGCATCGCCTCAGACCTCACCTTGCGCCCAGTGGCTTTAAGCAAGTTGGCGTAGGTCGTCAATACCTGCGCCTTCTGTCCATAGTTTGGGCCTAAGTTCTTCCGGCTCAGCCTGATGGACCAACTCAGCAGTTGCAATGCTTTCGCGTACTGTTTCCGATCATCGTACACGAACGCAAGCCAGCGCAAACTGTGGGCAACATCGAGAGACTCAGGTCCTGATACAGTTTTGTAAATCGCCAACGTGCGGCGGAAGAGTGCTTCCGCTTCCTCGTACTGCTTGTCGTTGTACAAATCAATGGCGAGACTATCCAGCGACACCGCTAGACAGTCGCTTTCTGGACCTACAACAGCCTCTTCCAGAGTCAACGCTTGCCGTCTGAGGTTAAAAGAAGTATCCAATTCGCCGCGCTGCTCATGTGCATACGCGCTCCGTTGAAGTGCATAAGCCTTTTCTAGTTCTGCCTCCTGTTCAGGTGTAAAGGTTTCCATTCACTGCGCCCATCATGGCGAGTCGCTTCCGCCCTAATGACCCTGGACAATCTGGGTGCGAGGAAGGCGCATAGGCTGTCTCCCCCGCAGCCGAAGTCCTTCATGCCAGCAACGAGACAGGCTCAGACATGAGCAGGCAGTTCCGCCAATTCTGGCAGAGCGTATTCGTCATTTCGCCCACCATCTGTGAGCGCTTCTTCCAGGAGATCAAGGAACAACGCCTCAGTCTTCAGCCTATCATCATCGGGATGGACATGCTGCCACTCGTTTTCGACGGCAGGCCCGTCAGTCCACTAACAACGGACAGGATACGGGCTAGTTCGTCACGGATTTGCTCCGTCAGCGCGTCGTCGGTCACGCCGTCCCGCCGTGCAGCAGTTTGTGAACGGAGGCGGCGACTTTCTTGTTCATGGCGGGCGCGGCGGCGATCTGATCGACGGAGGCGGCCTTCAGGCGGTCCACGCTGCCGAAGAACTTGAGCAGCTCGCGGCGGCGGGTCTGGCCGATGCCGGGGATGGTGTCCAGCACGGACATGGTCGCGTTCTTGCCGCGCAACGTCCGGTGGTACGTGACCGAGTAGCGGTGGACCTCGTCGCGGACGCGCTGCAGCAGATGGAGGGCCGACGAGTTGCGGGCCAGCACGATAGGATCGGACTTGTGCGGAACGAAGATCAGTTCGAACTGCTTCGCCAGGCCGATCATGTTCAGTTCGATGCCCAGTTCCTCGGCGACGGACACGGCGACGCCCAATTGGCCTTTGCCGCCATCGATCAGCATCAGGTCGGGCAGCTTGCTCCACTTCGGGTCGCCGTCTTTGGCGTGCTGCAAGCGCCGCGTCAAGACTTCGCGCATCATGGCGAAGTCGTTCGGCTCGCCCGTGTTGGTCGGGCGCTGAATCTTGAAGCGGCGGTACTCGCTCTTGTTGGGCTTGCCGTCGTCGAAGACGACCATGCCGCCGACGGAGTGGCTGCCCTGGATGGTCGAGATGTCGTAGGCCTCGATGCGCTGCGGGATGTCTTCCATGCCCAGGGCGTCCTGGAGTTCGATCAGCGCGCCCAGCGTCCGGTCGTATTCGCTGGCGGCGGTCGCCCGAATCTGCTCCAGGGCGAGTTTGGCGTTCGTGGCCGCCATCTCCAGCAGGTGCTTCTTTTCGCCGCGTTCCGGCACGGTCAGCGTGACCTTGGTGCCTTTCTTCTGCTTCAGCCACTGCTCGATGATGACGGTCTCCTCGACATGGGCCGGCAGCAGGATCTCTTTGGGGATGTAGCTGGCTTCTTGATAGTATTGCTTAACGAACTCCGCCGTGGCGTCTTCGATGTTGTCGTCGTTATCGGTGCCTTCGAGTAGAAAGTGTTCCTGACCGATCAGCTTGCCGTTGCGGATGAAGAACATCTGCACGGCGCTGGTGCCGTTCTCGTTGACCAGGGCGACCACGTCCTGATCGGCGGCATTCGTGGACACGACTTTCTGGCGCTCCACCAGCGTCTGCACGGCCTGGACCTGGTCGCGCAGGCGTGCGGCTTTTTCGAACTCCAGGTTGTCCGAGGCGCGCTCCATCTCGTCGCGGAGCTGGTGCAAGAGCTTGTCCTGTTTGCCGTCGAGAAACAGGGCGACGTCTTCGACCATGCGCCGGTACTCGTCTTTGTCGCCCAGGCCCGCGCAGGGCGCGTGGGGGCAGCGGCCCATGTGGTGATACAGGCACGGTCGCTGCTGCGGCGTGTTGTCCCAGCGCTTGCGGCACGTCACCAGGGGGAACAGGCGGTAGATCAATCGCAGGCTCTCCCACACGGCGCGGGAGTTGGTGAACGGGCCGAAGTACCGTCCGCCGTCCTGCTTGACCCTGCGGGTGACTAAGAGACGCGGGAACGGCTCACCCATGGTCAGCACGAGATACGGGTAGTGTTTGTCGTCGCGCAGCCGGATGTTGTAGTGGGGCCGGTGCTGCTTGATCAGGTTGCATTCCAGAATCAGTGCTTCCAGTTCGCTGTCCACGACGACGATGTCCATGTCGTGGATGCGCTGCACGAGCTTGCGCGTCTTGGGGGTGAGTTTGGCGCCCTTCTGGAAATAGGAGCGGACGCGGTTGCGGAGGTTGACGGCCTTGCCGACGTAGATGATCTCGCCCGCGCTGTCCTTGTAGATGTAGCAGCCGGGCTGAGTCGGCAGGGACTTGAGCTTCTCTTCCAGAGTGGGGTTTTTCGCGGCGGCCATGCCGTTATTATAGCACAGGGCGGGCCGCGCCTGAGCGACGGAGGAGTGAGGGGCTAACCGGCGTTCGCGGCCACGAGCCACACGTCAGGCGTCGCCTTGGTCATCCGCACGCTCAGGCCGTGGGCGGTTTTCTGGACGGCGACGCGGTCCATGATCTGTTTCATCAGGAACAACCCGCGCCCCCCTTCCGAGCACAGGTCCGGGGTGCGGGCCAGGGGCAGGTCGGCGGGCGAGAACTCGCGGCCCTCGTCCTCGACCTCGAACACAAGATCAGTGTCGTCGCAGGCTAGGCACCGGAGAGTGAACTCGTTGCGCTCGCCCAACGGCGACCCGTGCTCGACCGCGTTGGCGCACGCCTCGCCGATGGCGAGTTCGATCAGATCGACCTGGGCCTGGTCCGGCAGGTCGCGCAGGGCGTCGCGAACCGCCTGGCGGGCGCACTGAACGCTGCTGGGGTGGCTCTTCCAGCGCTTTTCCACGAGTAGACGGTCTGGATGCATAAGTCCGGGTGCTCAGCAAAGAGGCTCCACAGAGGTTATCCAGAATTCATACGTTTCAAACAAGGCGGGCGTAAAAAACCTAACAATCCGGCTAGTCCAAGTGCCGACGCACCACGCCCAGCATGTACAGGAGCAGCAGCACGAGCAGCGCGAGGAACGCATAGTGGAGCAGGCCGAGCAGCGCCGTCACAAGCGCCCCCCGGCCTGGAAGCGGAGTTCCTGCCCGCCCACCTGCAGGCGGTCGCCGTCCGCGAGCAGCGTCCGCTGCCGGCCCGCGAGCCGCTGCCCGTTCAGCCACGTCCCCCCGGCGCTGTCCAGATCTTCCACATAGTAAGTCGCCGCGTCCGGCGCGACGACCCGCGCGTGCCGCGTCGAGACGCCCGCGTCGTCTAGAATGATGTCGGAGGTCACCGCGCGGCCGATCAGCGTTTCGGAGGCCAGCACGTGTTCCCCGCCGTCCGGCGTCAGGAGCCGCGCCCGCCGCGTCACGCCATCGCGGGCGGGGGCGCCCTCTTCCCGTCCGCCCTCCTGGAAGACCAGGCCCGTCGCGCCGACCGTCAGCAGGTCGCCTTCGTGAAGCACGCGGTTGCCGTCGATCCGCTGCCCATTGACCCTGACGCCGTTGGTGCTGCCCAGGTCGTACACGGTCCAGCGCCCGTCCCGCTCCCGCTCCAGGCGGGCGTGCGCTTTGGAGACCATGCCGTCGCCGTCCAGCACCAGATCGTTCCCGACGTTGCGCGAGCGCCCAATGGTCACGGTCGGTTTTGTGAGGCTGAAGTGGCTCTTGCGCCCGTCCGCCCCGGTCACGGCCAATGACGCCCAGGCCACGGCGGGGACCGTCCCCGGCTCGTCATCGGGCGCGATGCCGGCGACGGTCGGCAGG
>CAXUCQ010000190.1:0-6056 GCA_964249295.1 uncultured Armatimonadales bacterium
TGGGGGTAAAACGGCTGCCGTCAATGATCGGGTGGCCGCCGCCTTGCAGGGTGACATGCGGCGTGGTGATCGTGACGGCTTCCGGGTAGACGCTGCCTTTAGGGTTGCCGGACACCTGAACCGTATCATAGGGCTTGGCGGCATTGACCGCTGCTTGAATGGTGGAAAATTGCTGCGGAACCAAAAGCGTTTTGGCGGACGCAGGGACGGCCGCCGCCGCGATCATAGCGGCAGCCAGGGAAGCATAAAGATAGCGCATAAAAACTCCTAAACGAACAAAAAGTTGAAAATGCTGACCGGCATTCGAGGGTCTTTCTTGAACGCCAGTAGCATTGTAACACGGAAAATGCGGATTTGGCGGGCAAACACAGTTTATTTTGATCCGTATTTTTGTCGGTTTTTCGGCAGCGCTCTTGCTGGGGTACAATGACAGGCAAAATTGTTTTACGGAGTGACCTGACACATTGAAACTCAGCATACACGTTGTTGCGGATTTGGCGCTGCCGGAAGCGACGCCGACGACGATGCAAATTGAAGCGGCGCAGCTCGGCGACGCGCAGGCGGTGGAAGAGTCGGTTTTGACCGTGACGCCGTTTGCGGAAGCGGAGCCGTTTGCCGACTTTTACGGCAACCCCTGCCGGCGGCTTTTGATGCCGGGCGGAGACGTGCGCGTGGAATACAGGGCGATGGTGACGCAGCCGGACACGCGCTTTCCGCTCTTGAAGCCCTACGAAGCCGACGCCCTGCACCTGCCGACGGACACGCTGCTGTACACGCTGCCGTCGCGCTACTGCCAGTCGGACAAGCTGGCGGCCTTGGCCGAGGACACGTTCGGCCAGGTCGCGCCGGGCTTCGCACGGGTGCAGACGATCTGCAACTGGATCAACGAGCACGTCGCGTATCGGTACGGCACGTCGGACGCGGGGACGTCGGCGTATGACACGGTGACGCAGCGCATCGGGGTCTGCCGCGACTTCGCCCATCTGGGGATCGCGTTCTGCCGCGCCCTGAACATCCCGGCGCGCTACGTCTCGGGCTACTGCCTGGGGCTGGAGCCGCCGGACTTCCACGCCTACTTCCAGGCCTTCTTGGACGGGCGCTGGGTGGCGTTCGACGCGACCGAGCGCCAGCCGCGCCCGGCCCTGGTCCAGATCGCGATCGGGCGGGACGCCGCCGACTGCGCCTGGAGCACGTTCTACGGCCTGGGCGAGACCAAGTCTCTGTCGGTCGAGGTGAGGGAAGCGCAGGGCGGCGGGGCGTGAAAGCCGCGTGAGGCCGGCGGAGAGGAAACCGTACCCTATGAACGATCTGGAAGCGCTGCTCGGACGCATCCCGCTCTTTTCGTCGCTGACGCCCGACGCGCTGCACGCCTTGGCGGGGCGGATGCGGCGGCGCCGGTTGCCCGGCGGGGCGCCCGTCGTCTACCGGGGCGACCCCGCCGGGGCGCTGTACGTGATCGTGTCGGGGCAGGTGAAGGTCCACACGGCGACGGCGGGCGGCGACGAGGTCATCCTGGACGTGCAGGGGCCGGGGGCGTTCTTCGGCGAGATGAGCCTGCTGGACGGGCGGCCCCGCTCCGCCGACGTTTCGACCCTGGAAGCGTCGGAACTGGCCCTGCTGGACGGCGACGCCCTGCGCGAGACGGTGGAGAAGCAGCCGGCGGTCGCGTGGGCGCTGCTGCGCTTCCTGTCGGTGCGGCTGCGGGAGCAGAACGAGCAGATGGAGATGCTGAAGACGCGCGACGTGGCGGGCCGCGTCGCCGGATTGCTGCTCCATCTGGCGAAGTCGCAGGGCCGGACGCTGCCGGACGGCAGGCAGGTCCGCATCGAGGTCGCGCTCACCCAGAGCGACATCGCGGCGTTCGTGGGCGCGACGCGCGAGCGCGTCAGCCGGGCGCTGACGGCGTTCCGCACCCAGGGGGCCATCGCCTGGGACAAGAGCGCGGGCCGCTGGGTCATCTGCGACCGCGCCATCCTCGCCAAGCGCGCCGAGATGTGAGGCGCGTCCCCGTGCCGCCTTGACAAACCCCCGCCCGTCTGCCACAATGACGGGGCGGCACCCAATCCGCAAGTCGCAGTTCGGAACGACACTGTATCCATGTCCACGTTACCGACCGGCACCGTCACCTTTCTGTTTTCCGATCTGGAAGGCAGCACGCAGCTCTGGGAGGACCGCCCGGAAGAGATGCGCGCGGACCTGACCCGTCACGACGCCCTGCTGCGCGCGGCGATCACCCGGAACGGCGGCCACGTCTTCAAAACGGTGGGCGACGCCTTCTGCGCGGCCTTCGCCACGGCCCCGAGCGGGCTGCAGGCCGCCCTCCACGCCCAGCAGGCCCTCCACGCCGGGCCGTGGGCCGTCGGCGGGCGGGGGTTGTGCGCCCGCATGGCCCTGCACACGGGCGAGGCGCAGAAGCGCGACGGCGATTACTTCGGACGCGCGCTCAACCGGACGGCCCGCCTGCGGGACGCGGCGCACGGCGGCCAGACGGTGCTGTCGCAGGCCACGGAACAGCTCGTGCGCGACGCGCTGCCCGCCGGCGCCCGGCTGCGCGACCTCGGCCCGCACCGCCTGCCCGATCTGTCACGCCCCGAACAGGTCTTTCAGCTCCAGCACCCGGCGCTGCCGGACGACTTCCCGCCCCTGCGGTCTCTGGACCGATTTCCCAACAATCTGCCGCAGCGATGGGACAGCTTCGTCGGGCGCGAGCGCGACCTGGCCCATGTCAAGCGGCTGCTGCTCACGGCCCGCCTGCTGACCCTGACCGGCGTCGGGGGCGCGGGCAAGACGCGGCTGGCGCAGCAGGCGGCGGCGGAGAGTCTGGAGCGCCATCCCGACGGCGTCTGGCTGGTGGCGCTCGAGTCGCTCACGGACCCGATGCTGGTCCCGCAGGCGGCGGCCGCCGCCGTGGGCCTCCGGGAGCAGCCGGGACGGCCGCTGACGGCGACGCTGTGCGAGGCATTTCGCGCGCAGAGTCTGCTCCTCCTGCTCGACAACTGCGAGCACCTGATCGGCGCGTGCGCACATCTGGCGCAGACGTTGCTCCAGTCGTGTCCCCAGGTGCAGATCCTGGCGACCAGCCGGGAGCCGCTGGCGATCAGCGGCGAGGCGACCTTCCCCGTGCCGACGCTGCCGCAGTCCGCCTCGCCGCGCCCCGCGCCGCCGGGCGGGGTCGAGGAGCCTTCGGAGGCGGTCCGATTGTTCGTCGACCGGGCGGCGCTGAGTCTGCCGTCGTTCGCGCTGACCGCGCAGAACGCCCCCGCCATCACGCGCATCTGCCGCCAGCTCGACGGCCTGCCGCTGGCGATCGAGCTGGCCGCGCCGCGCATCAAGACTCTGACCCCGGACCAGATCTCGCAGCGCCTGGACAACCGGTTCCGCCTGCTGACCGGCGGCAGCCGCACGGCCCTGCCCCGTCAGCAGACCATGCAGGCGGCGATCCAGTGGAGTCACGACCTGCTCTCGGAGCCGGAGCGGGTTCTGTTCCGCCGCCTGTCCGTGTTTTCGGGCGGCTGGACGCTGGAGGCCGCCGAGAGCGTCTGCAGCGGCGACGGCCTGGACGAGTGGGACGTGGTGGAGCTGCTCTCGTCACTCGTCGCCAAGTCGCTCGTGCAGTCCGATGAGGACGACGGCCCCGGACACCGCTACCGGATGCTGGAAACGCTGCGCCATTACAGCGGGGAGCTGCGGCTGGCCTCGCCCGGCTCCGAGGCCGTCCGCGCCCGCCACCGGGATTGGTTCCTCGGCCTCGCCGAACGCGCCGAGGCGGAACTGAACCGCCCGGAGCAGGCGACGTGGCTCGACCGGCTGGAAGCGGAGCATGACAACCTCCGATCGGCGCTCGACCTGAGCCTGGAGCAAGACCGCGAAGCCGCCTCCCGCATGGCGGGGGCGCTCTGGAAGTTCTGGTGGATACGCGGCTATCTCAGCGAGGGCCGGAACTTTTTGGAAAGTGCGCTCTCCCACAGCGGCATCGGCCTGACGGCATACGCCAAAGCATCAGCGGGAGCGGGCATTTTGGCGGAGGCACAAGGGGATTACGCGACGGCAGTCACCCACTTCGAGAATGTCTTGGAGGCTTCCCGAAGTCTCGGCAACACATCCGGCGTCGCCGGGGCGCTCAACAACCTGGGCAACGTCTTATCGACGCAGGGGGATTGGCCCGGCGCCCGGAGATATTATGAAGAGGGCCTGGCGCTCTACCGTTCCCTGGGAAACAGGTCACGGGCCGCCATTTTGTTGATGAACACTGGGATCATCGCCAACCATCAGCAGGATTATCCTCTGGCTGAGTCTCTTTATCAGGAGAGTCTCGCCACATTCCGTGCGCTGCAGGACCTCGGACCTTTGGCCGCCGTGCTGCTCAACCTCGGCGAGCTTGCCTGTAATCAAGGCAACCACGGCCTCGCACATGATTATCTCTCCGAAAGCCTCACAATTGCGGAACGGCTCGGCGAGAAAGAACGGATCGCTTCCGTCTTGAACATGATGGCTTGTGCCATGTGGCCTCAAGGACGGCACGAGCAAGCGGCCCGTCTCTTCGGCGCCGCGACAGGCATTTTTGCGTCCCTGGGTGTCTCACTTTCCCCGCGAGATCAAGCCGTTTACGAAGCCAGCGTTGTCGAAGTCCGGGCGGCCCTCGGCGAACAGGAGTTCCAGGAAGCGTGGAGTCGGGGGGTTGATCTTCCGTTGGACCAGCTTGTGGGGGACATCCGCGAGTCGTCAGTCTGCACGAAGCCCGCTGTAACACTGCCAGACATTTGTAGTACGGCCCCGAAAAGGACACCACGATGACCGACCAGCAACCACCGGCGACGCCACTGACCACGTCCCCGCCGACTTGTCAGCCGCAGCCCGCTTCCGCCCATTGGCCCATCGGGGATACCACGATCACCTGTGGCCCGACGCACGACGTTGACGGCAACCCCACGGACACGATCACTCTCGACATCACCTTGCAACTCGCAGCGGGCGTCCGGCCCGACCAGGATTTCGAGGTTTCCCTGCTGTACGTCGTCAACGGCTCTCTCGACTACTCGAAGTTGTTCTCACAGATGGAGGTGGCCCGACACACGACCGCGGTGTTCAAAGCCGGGCAGACGGAGACGAGTTTCCAGATCACGACGCTTCCCATTCCGCCCCACAGCACGTTTGAACTTGAGATTCTGACCTATATCGCCGATGCGGGGACGATCATTCACGGAGTTCCGCAAGGGGCCGGCAAGTCAACGGGAGTCGCGTCCGCCGCAGACCTAAACATTGTCGCAGTGGCAGCGCTGTTGACGGGCGTCGGCGCGCTTCTGTTCTTTCTGCTGCATAAGAACGACGGATGATGGGGGTGTGAGGGGGGAGCATGGAAGAAGTCTTTCTGATCTTGCACGGGTGGGGCGGCAACAAGCCGGAACACTGGCAGGAGCATCTGACGCGGGGGCTGACGGCGGCGGGGCAGACGGTGCATTATCCGAAGATGCCGGACGCGACGGCGCCCGACCCCGACGCCTGGATGGACGCGCTGCACGGGGCGCTGGGGGCGATTCCCGCCGACGCCGCGCTGACCGTCCTGGCGCACTCGCTGGGGGCGATCAACTGGATGCGGCACGCGGCGATGCCGGAGCGTCCGGGGCCGCGGGCGGGCCGCGTCCTGCTGGTCGCGCCGCCCTACGTCGTTCCGCAGATCCCGCGGCTGGATGCGCCGCCGGGCGCGGCGGGGTTCTTCCCGCCGCCGCTCGACAAAGCAGGAATCGCGGCCCTGAGCCGCGAAACGGTGCTGGTCGCGTCTGACACCGACGATTACGCGACGTTCGACCAGTCGGCGGCCTACGCCGACGGGCTGGGCGTCCCGATCCACAAGCTGGCGGGCGCGGGACATATCTCGCCCTTTTACGGCTACGGCGAGTGGCCGTGGGCGCTGGAGTGGGCGCTGCGCCGGGCGTCGCTGCCGCCGCAGCCGAAGCCCTGACCGACCGCCGCCGACCGACACGCCTGGTAAGGAAACCGTTCATGTCCGCCTCGCCGACCGGGATCGTCACGTTCCTGCTGACCGACGTGGTCGGCAG
>CAXUCQ010000191.1:0-4505 GCA_964249295.1 uncultured Armatimonadales bacterium
GCCCCCCACTATCACGTCTTGGCGCGGGCGGACGGGGCGGACTTTGATGTCGCCGTCAACATCGAGTCGACGGACGGGTCGGAAGTGCTGTACCGGGTGCAGACGCCGTTCCTGCCCGCGCAGGCCGGGGCGCTGCTTGCCCTGGGCGGCGGCCTGACGCCGCTCAGCGGCGCCCATCAGGCATTGGCGCTGGACTATATTCGGCAGGGTCTGGTGCGGCGGGACCAGATGAGTCCGCTGCCCACCGGTGCCACGTCTTCCCCGCTGCACGACCAGATCGACGCGCTGGTCCAGCAGGCCATCGCGCAGCCGTCCGCCCTCGTGTTCGCCTTCGGCAGCGCGTTCGCGGGGCAGGGCGCCAACCCGTTCTTCGGCTTCCGGCCCGACGCGGGCGTCCACAACATCCACATGAACCAGGGCAACCCGCCGGACAACCACGGTGGGGACAACGGGGCGTTCCAGGACGGGGCGTTGTTCGTGTGGCTCCCCGAGGCGGCGGCTTGGAGCGCGCTCTTTGTCGCCTTCCAGAGCCAGTCCTTCGCCGGATGACGTTCGCCGCGCACCGATGCGGGCGCGCCGGGCCGTCGGGATGACTTTTCTCAATTACCGCAGGCGTTTCAAGGAAATCGCATGAACCACAACCTCACCACAGGCGCCCGACGCCGGTTACGACGCGCGGGCCGCGCCCTCGGTCTCACCCTCATTCTGGGGTTGCTCTGCGCCAACAGCCGGGCGCAGACGCGCCCTACCCCTGCGCCCGATTTCGGGCCGAACGTCTTGATCTTCGACCCGTCGCAGCCGGCGGCCGCGATGCAGAGCCGGCTCGATGCCGTGTACGCGCGCCAGGACCGCAACCAGTTCGGCCCCGACCGGTACGCCGTGCTTTTCAAGCCGGGCCGCTACAACCTCGATGTCCCGGTCGGCTTCTACACCCAGGTCCTGGGGCTGGGGCGCGCGCCGGACGATGTCACGATCAGCGGCGCGGTCCATTCGGACGCCGACTGGCTCGGGAACGGCAACGCCACCTGCAACTTCTGGCGGTCCTGCGAGAACCTGGGCGTGGTCCCCGTCGGCCCGGCGCCCCTGCACTGGGCCGTCTCCCAGGGGACATCTCTGCGCCGCGTCCACATCCACGGCGATCTGAACCTCTGGGACCGGGGGTGGTCCAGCGGCGGATTCCTGGCCGATTCGCGGATCGACGGCCAGGTGAACTCGGGGTCGCAGCAGCAGTGGTTCTCGCGTAACGACGACTGGGGCGGCTGGAGCGGACACAACTGGAACATGGTCTTCGTGGGGGTCACGCGCCCGCCGTCCGGCGATTGGCCCGACCCGCCCTACACGGTCATCGCCCAGACGCCGCGCCTGCGGGAGAAGCCGTACCTCTGCATCGACGCCGGGGGTCGCTACGACGTGGTGGTCCCGGCCCGGCCGCCGCACGGCACGGTCGGGGCGAGCTGGGCCGGCGGCCCCACGCCCGCCGAGGCCGTGCCGCTGGACCGCTTTTATCTGGCCCACCCGGACCGGGATAATGCCGCCAGCCTCAACGCCGCGCTGGGCCGGGGCCGGCACCTGCTGCTGACGCCGGGCGTCTACCACCTGGAGACCAGCCTGCGCGTGACGCGGCCCGGCACGATCGTCATGGGTCTGGGATACGCGACGTTAGTGCCGGACCGGGGGACGCCCGCGCTCACGGTCGCCGACGTGGACGGGGTGACGGTGGCCGGACTGATTGTTGATGCCGGTCCGGCCCGGTCGCCGTCCCTGGTACAGATCGGCGGGCCGGGGCAGCGCCGCGACCATTCCCGCAGTCCCACCGTGCTGTACGACCTGTGCTGTCGGGTGGGCGGCGCGGCGGCGGGGGTCGCGGACTCGTGCCTGCGGATCGACAGCCGGGACGTCATCGTGGACAACGCCTGGCTGTGGCGGGCGGACCACGGCGCGGGGGCCGACTGGGCCGACAACCCGTGCGCGAACGGCCTGGTCGTGGACGGCGACGACGTGACCGTGTACGGCCTGTTCGTGGAGCACTTCCAGCAGTACCAGGCGCTCTGGAACGGCGAGGGGGGCCGCGTCTTCTTTTATCAGTCCGAACTGCCCTACGACGCGCCGTCGCAGGACGCCTGGCAGCACGACGGCGTCGCCGGATACTCGTCGTACAAGGTCGCTGCTGGGGTCCGGCGCCACGAGGCCTGGGGGCTGGGCGTCTACGGCGTCTTCACGCGGACGGACACGACGTGTTTCGACGCCGTCGAGGCCCCGGCAGCGCCGGGCGTCGCCCTGCACCACTTGATCGCCGTTTGGATCACGGGGCGGCCCGGAACGGAGATCTGCCACCTCGTGGGCGGGGCGGGCCCCGCCGTCAACCGCGCCCATCGGGAGACGACGGTCGAGGCGTTCCCCTCCGCCGCCGTCCCGGTCGGCGGCTGAGGACGCGCCGCCTTTCTGACGTCACTGCCGCAGGTCGTCCACGCCTTCTTCGGGCGTGGGCGGCTCGGCGCGGCCTCCGAGGTGCTCCGCCAGGAAAGCCTCGGCGGCGGCGAAGAACTTGAAGTTGTTTTCCGGGCGGGCGAAGCCGTGGCCCTCGTCGGGGAAGACCAGGTACTCGACGGGCAGGCCGTGGGCGCGCATGGCGGCCACGATCTGGTCGCTCTCGGACTGTTTGACGCGGGGGTCGTTGGCGCCCTGGCCGATCAGCAGGGGTTTGGTGATGCGGTCGGCGAGGAACAGGGGCGAGCGGGACTGGAGAAAATCGGGTTCGGTCTCCAAATCGCCCACGCGCTTGGAGAACGTCGCGAGCAGCGGCTTCCAGTAGGGCGGGATCGTCTGCAGCAGTGTCAGCAGATTGGACGGGCCGACGATGTCCACGGCGCAGGCGAACTCTTCGGGCGTGAACGTCAGCCCGACCAGGGCCGCGTAGCCGCCGTAGGAGCCGCCCATGATGGCGACTTTTTCGGGGTCGGCCCACTTCTGGGCGACGGCCCACGCCTTGCCGTCGAGCAGGTCCGTGTGCATCTTCCCCGCCCACTCGCGGTCCCCCGCGTTAAGATACGCCTTGCCGTACCCCGTCGAACCCCGGTAGTTGATCTGCAGCACGGCGTAGCCGCGGTTGGCGAGCTGCTGGACGCTGGGGCGGAAGCCCCACGAGTCGCGCGCCCAAGGGCCGCCGTGGACGAGCAGGACGAGGGGCAGATTCTGGGGCGCGACGCCGGCCGGCAGGGAGAGGTAGCCGTGCAGCGTCATGCCGTCACGGGCCGCAAACTCGACCGGCTGCATCTTCGCCAGCGTGTAGTGCTCCAGCGCGGGCTGGCTGCTGAAGAGCGGCGCGGGCTGCCGGGCGGCTCGGTCGTAGAGGTAGTAATACACGGGACCGTCATCGAGCGCGTAGGCGACGACCCATTTCGTGTCCTCGAAGTCGCGGCTGACGACGCTCCACTCGCCGTCGCGGACTCGGGCCAGCGCGTCGAAGTCGCTTTGCAGACCTGGGTCGAGCAGCGTCCACTCCTGACGCGCCCGCGTGAACGACACGGCCTGGAGGGCGTGGGTGCGCGGCTGGACCAGCAGGCCGCCGACGTCGTACTGCGCGTCTTCGGCGAGGACGGTCATGGCGCCGGTGGCGACGTCCGTTTCGAGCAGCCGGGCGGCGTTGGCATCGACGCTGGAGATCAGGCGCACTCGGGTGTTGTCCGGCGACCATCCGGCCACGCCGCCGCCGGTCTCGTCCGGCCCCCACCGCTGGAAGACGCGCCACGGCGACTGGACGTCGTCGCGCAGGCGCAGCTCCGTGCCGCCGTCCGGCGTCTGCGCCTGGGCGACGCGGACTTGCAGAGCGTTGTCCGCCGTCCAGCCGGCCACGTCGCCGGGGTTTTCGGTGTCCAGCGTCAGCACGCCCGTGGGCAGATGCAGCCGGTACACGTCGAACACCTGCGGATCGCGGGCGTTGAGGGAGACCAGGATTTCGTCGGGGAAGTTGGGATCGACGGCGACGGGGAACGCACGGGCGCCGGGGTGCGGCGTCAGGTCCTGGGTCTCGCGCGTCGCCAGGTCGGTCCGGTACAGGTGGAAGTTCTCGTCGCCGTCGTCGTCCTGGAGGTACAGGACGTGTGCGCCGTCGGCCTGCCAGAAGAAGGTCTGGATGCCGCGCCTGCGGTCCTGGGTGATGGGCCGGTCGTCGGCCTGTCCCAGCGTCCGCACCCAGACGTTGAGCACGCCGTCGTCGGGGGCGAGATAGGCGAGTTGTGTGCCGTCGGGCGACAGGCGGGGCGAGGACTTTTCGGGGTTGCCGAACAGCACCTGGCGCGGGATCAGCGGCGGCAGCAGTGAGGTATCGAGAGGCATCGGGTCGGCTCCTTAGGTGGCGTGAGCGGTTTCTCTGAGCATACCCGGAATAGCCGAAAGTCTACGGGCGAGAAGCAGGGGCAGGAGGGCGCATCGCCATGCGCCCCTACGGTGGGCAACACCTTTCACGTCACGCAGGCGGCGACCGCTTCCGTGTCGGGGCGCATGGC
>CAXUCQ010000191.1:4515-6054 GCA_964249295.1 uncultured Armatimonadales bacterium
GCCCCCCCTCGGGGGGGCCCCCCCTTCCCCGCCCCCCCGGCGGCCCCCGCTCCGGGGTCGGGGCGAAGGGCTTGGCGCCCTCCTTGTCACCAGCGGGGTATACTGTCGGCAATTCTGTACGGGAGGCGACTTGTTTTGTCCAGTCTGACAATGGCCCAAGCCTTGTGGCCCCCACGCGCCGAGGGGCGATGGGCGGCGGGGGCGCGTGACGCGATGCTGGTCGTCGCGTTCAGCCTCGTCACCGCGCTTTCGGCGCAGGCGGCGGTTCCCCTGCCCTTCACGCCCGTCCCGATCACGGGGCAGACGTTCGGCGTGCTGCTCTCGGGCGCCCTGCTCGGGCCGCGCCTGGGCGCGATGGCGATGCTGCTGTACCTGGCCGAGGGCGGCGCGGGGCTGCCGTTCTTCGCGGGCGGAGCGGCGGGCGCGATGAAGTTTTGGGGGCCGACGGGCGGGTATCTGCTGGCCTACCCGCTGGCGGCGGCGCTGACGGGCTTTCTGGCCGCGCGCGGCTGGGACCGGCGCTTCGGCACGATGCTGCTCGCGATGCTGCTCGGCTCCGTGGTCATCTTCGCGCTGGGCGCGGGCTGGCTGGCCCATTTCGTCGGTCTTGGCCGGGCCTGGGGCATGGGCGTGGCGCCGTTCCTGCCCGGCGACGGGCTGAAGGCGTTTCTGGCGGCGGGGCTGCTGCCCGCCGGCTGGAAGATGCTGGGGCGCCGTGAGCGATAGGATCGTCATCGGGACGCGCGGCAGCAAACTGGCCCTGACCCAGACGCACTGGGTCGCGGACCGGCTGCGCGCCGCCCACGCCGGTCTGGAGATCGACATCCGCACCATCCAGACGCGGGGCGATCAGACCCAGGCGGCGAACGTCCCGCTGGCGTCGTTCGGCGAGAAGGGCATCTTCGCCAAGGAACTGGAGGCCGCGCTGCTGGCGGGCGAGATCGACCTGGCGGTGCATTCGATGAAGGACATGGCGCACACGCTGCCCGACGGGCTGACGATCGCCGCCGTGCCGGAGCGCGAGGACGCGCGCGACTGTCTTCTGGGCGCCGCGCTCGCCGCCCTGCCCCACGGAGCGCGGGTCGGGACGGGCAGCGTCCGCCGCCGCGCCCTGCTCTGGTCCCGGCGCCCGGATTTGCAACTCTTGGAGGTTCGTGGCAACATCGACACCCGCCTGCGCAAGCTGCAGGACGGCCAGTATGACGCCCTCTGCCTGGCCGTCGCGGGGTTGAACCGGCTGGGCCTGCAGGGCGGGATCGCCGAAGTCTTGGACCCGGCGTGGTTCGTCCCGGACCCCGGCCAGGGCGCGCTGGCGCTGGAAACGCGGGACGGGGACGCGCGCGTGGCCGGACTCGTCCTGCCGCTGGACCACGCCCCGTCACATTTCACGATCCGGGCGGAGCGCGCGTTCCTGCGCTCGCTGGGCGGGGGCTGCCAGACGCCGCTGGGGGCGCTCGCGGCGTACACTCCTCGGGCGCGGTCGATCACCGGCATGGCGGCGTCGCCCGACGGCGGGACGATCCTGAAGCGGACCCATGT
>CAXUCQ010000192.1:0-1485 GCA_964249295.1 uncultured Armatimonadales bacterium
CCTGGTCCCCGTGGCGTTCGGCAGCGTCGGCTACGGCTACTTCGAAGAACAGCCCTTCCATCTCTACGCGGCCCGTCAGAGCGACAGCGTCGGGCTGACCACGCAGCCCCTGCTTGTCGCCCCCGACACGCTGTTCCAGCCCCGCCTCCAGTACACCAGCAACTTCTACAGCGGCCGGCGAAGCTCCTATCGGTATCTGCAGGGCAGTGTCGAACTGAACCACTATTACACGCCTTACAGCGCGTTCAGCGTCCAATATCTCGCCGCCACCACGGGCGGCGATTCGCCGTTCAACTTCGACGTGCTGGACACGTCGCAGGAACTCAAGATCCGCGTGCAGATGGGCAACCGCCGACTGGCGCTGGCCGGCCAGGTCCGTTTCGACCTGACCGGCGGCGGCATCTACGACTACAAGCTGGCCGTCGCCCCCGGCCTCAACGGCATCACGCCCGTGTTCTCCTACAACTTCCGAAACCGCAGCGTCGGCCTGGGCGCGGACATCCCCGGCCTGACGTTCTGACGCGCGGCCTGCCTAGCCGCCGCCCAGATAATGGTCGAACCAGCCGACGATGCGCGCGCTCAGGTCGCGGAGGTGGTCGGGCTGGCGGAAGTCGTGTCCCTCCCCCTCATAGATGACCAGCGTGGTCGGCACGTTCATGGCCCGCAGGCCGTGCCAGAACTCGACCGACTGCGGCGCCGGACACTCCACGTCCCGCTCCCCGACGTAGATGAACGTCGGCGTCTTGGCCTGCTTGATCGTCTCCAACGGCGACAGCTTGCGGTAGATCGCCGGGTCGTCATACGCGGACGCGCCGAAGAACGGGATCATCCACTGGTCGATGCCGTTCTCGCCGTAGTAGGAGATCCAGTTGGCGACGCCCGCCCCGGCCACGGCGGCGTGGAAGCGCTGTGTGTGGGTCACGGCCCACATGCTCATGAAGCCGCCGTAAGAATGCCCATAGATGCCGAGGCGTTTGTCGTCGATGGGGGCGGCTTTTTCGGCGGCGTCCACGCCCGCCAGGATGTCGCTCAGGTCGCCGCCGCCGAAGTCGCGGACGTCGGCCCGCGTGAACGCCTCGCCCTGCCCAAAGGAGCCGCGCGGATTCGGCTCCAGCACGAAATAGCCGTGCGCGATCAGGTCACGCACCGGGCCGCGCGTGGAGTAGATGGGCGTCACGGCGGCGCCAGGCCCGCCGTGGACCAGGACGATCATCGGGTACGTCGTTCCGGGCGCGGTCGTCTGGGGGCCGAGCAGCCAGCCCTGCACGTGGAAGCCCCCGTTGGTCCAGGCGACGCTCCGCGCTGACAGCGGCGCCGGGAGCGCGTCGTTGTCGTGCGTGATCGGCCGCAGCGCCGACAGCGGACCGGCGATGATCTGCGGGGCGCGCTCGAAATCCTGCTCGATCGCCGCCGCCGTCTTGCCGTCGCCGCTGAAATCCATGTACGCCGTGACCGGCGCGGACCAGAGCACCTGCGCCGTGCGGC
>CAXUCQ010000192.1:1495-6024 GCA_964249295.1 uncultured Armatimonadales bacterium
GTGCGTGTCCACGGCGACGACGGCGCTTTTCTCACCCGCCAGCGCCGTGCCGAACAGCGTCGGGCCACGCCAGGCCAGCGTGTTGACGCTGCCCGCGAAGCCCGGCGTCACGTCGGCGGGCGTGCCGCCGGCAAACGGCACGGTGTACACGTCCCCGCCCACGGAGCCGAAGTCGCTCATCAGGCCGCCGATGAGCGCCACGGTCTTGCCGTCGGGGGAGACGCAGGGGGAGTTCATCTGCATCGCGGGCGCGGCGATCTCGCGCACCGCCCCCGTCGCGGCATCAACGGCGTCCAAGCGGGCCACCCACCAGTTGTCGTCTCCGTTCCCTTTGGCCGCAGTGGCGACGAAGCCACGGCCGTCGGGGGTCCAGCCGTACTCATAGACGAACGTGTCGGCGGGCGAGACGAACCGCAATGGGCCGCCCGCGCCCGGCACGACGGCGATGCGCTGTTCGTCATCGGTCGTGGCGATCTCCCCGACCTGCGGGACGCCCGCCTGCGTCGCGCCCGTCAGTTTGTGCGCCCCGACCGTCGCCAGCAGCGCCAGCGCGCTGCCGTCCGGCGACCATCTCGGCGTGTTCGCCACGCCGTTCACCGTCGCGACCGTCCGCACCTTGCCCGCGCCGTCGGCGACGTCGAGCGTGACCGTGCCTGATTTGGCGTGGGAAGTCAGGAACGCCAGCGATTGCCCATCGGACGACCAGGTCAGGCCGCTGTAATCGGCGGTCGGGGACGGGTCCAGGCGCGTGAGGATTTTGCCGTCGCTCACGGCGCGGATGACAAGGACTCCGTGCGCCGGCCCCGCGCCGTCGCCGGTCGCCACGCCGTCGCCGGTCGCCGCGTTCGGCTCGATCGTCGCCAGTCGGTCCCCGGCGGGAGACAGTGCGAGGTCCTGATACTGATGGACAGGGGGCGAGTCCGGCGGCGCGGCGGGTTGGGTCAGTGCGGGGCCGGCGGCGCTCAGGGCGAGCAGAAGCATCGCGGCGGTCGTTCGGGGCATGGGTGGTCCTCTCAACAAAAGAATAGGGCGGCAGGCCGTCGTCGGTCCCGCTTGGATCAGAATGACCGGCGTCGTTGCCTCTTCGCAGTCCGCACCGCGTCCAGCATGTGCCGGACGCACACCCGCTCATCTTTGGGCGTCTTCGGCATAGATCGTTTCCGCCCCGCACACAACCTGGTCACGGAAACAGCGGCTCAGGTCCTGGGGCGTGTTCAGGTCGACGGTGCGCCCGAACAAACGCTCCAACTCCTCTTCCAGAGCGTAGAAAGCCAATCCCGGCGGGTGCCCCGGCTCGAACTCCACCAGGACATCGATGTCACTGTCCGCCGTGAAGTCATCACTAAGCACGGAGCCGAACGGCGCTCACAGCAGGTTCTTCTTGACGGTCGTCCCCGTCGGGGAGTCGCCGACGCTGTAGCCCAGGCCCTCGATCTGCGCCCGCAGGGCGTCCGAGGCCGCCCAGTCGCGCGCCTTGCGGGCCTGGTCGCGCTGCGTCGCCAAGTCCGCGATCTCGGCGGGCAGGGACTCGACGCCCGGCGTCGGCAGTGTCGCGCGTGACCGAGTCTCGATGTCCAGCCCGAGCACGGGGTCGAACTCACGCCACAGGCGATAGCTCTTGTACTCGTGCAGCAGGCCGATGGCCTTGGGGATGTTCAGGTCGTCATTGATGGCATCCATGATCGCCGTCCGGGCGTGGGCGAACTCGGCGTCGGTCAGATTCTCGGTCTCGCCGTCGTTCGTGCGCGCCCGCAGTTCCCACACTTTGCTCAGTGCTTTGGTCGCGCCGTCCAGCGAGGCCCAACTGAACGCGAGTTCCGAGCGGTAGTGCGCCGTCAGGCACAGGTAGCGGTACGCCAGCGGGTCGTAGCCCTTGTTGATGAGTACATCTACGGTCAAAAAGTTGTCGCCGCTCTTTGCCATCTTCTCCGCCGTGCGGCCCGTGACGGCGCCCGTCGAAACGTTCAGGAACGCCCCATGGACCCAGAACCGGGCGAACGGATGCCCCGTGGCGCACTCCGACTGCGCGATCTCGTTGGTGTTGTGGACGGGGATGTGGTCGATGCCGCCGCAGTGGATGTCCAGGGTCTCGCCCAGGTACGCCATGCTCATGGCCGAGCACTCGATGTGCCAGCCGGGATACCCCCGCCCATACGCCGAGTCCCACTGCATGATGTGGTTGGGCTTGTTGTTGAACCACAGGATGAAGTCGGCGGGGTGGCGCTTGCCCGCGTCGAGGACGACATCGTCGCGGGCGGCCTCCATCTGCGCGGCCAGGTTGAGACGCGCCAGTTTGCCATAATCGGCGTCTTTGGCCGTGTCGAAGTAGATGCCCTCACTGGTCTCATACGTGTAGCCGTTGTCCTGCAGGCGCTGGATGAGCATGACCATCGCGTAGACGTGCTCCGTGGCGCGGGGGGTGTCGTCCGGCTTGATGATGTTCAGGCGCGCGCTGTCCCGGAAGAAGGCCTCCTCATAGAACTTCGCCAGTTCCCACGGCGACTTCTGCTCGCGCGCGGCGGCCTTGGCCATCTTGTCCTCGCCCGCGTCGGCGTCGCTCGTCATGTGGCCCACATCGGTGATGTTCATGACGTGCTGCACACCCCAGCCGTGGAACGCCAGGGTCCGGTGCAGGAGGTCCTCGAAGATGTACGTCCGCAGGTTGCCGATGTGCGCGTAGTTGTAGACGGTCGGGCCGCAGCAGTACAGCTTGACCGTCTTGCCGTCGGCGGGCGCGAACGATTCCTTCTCGCGCGTCAGAGTGTTGTGTAAGACCAGGCTGCTCATGCGCTATTAAACCTCTTGTAAGTCCCCAGGGCTGAACCCCTGGGCTGCGGGGGAAGACTGCCCGCCCGTGAAGGCGCAGATGTAACAGCGGTCGTTCCTCGCCCGCGAAGGCGGGCAGAATGCTTTTTCCAGCCCAGGGGTTCAGCCCTGGGGATCTCAATAAGAGGTCTATTATAGCACGGCGAGGCAGGAGACGCGCCTGCCTGTCTCGAATACTGCGCCTGCCCACATGACGCCACAGGAGGCCGCCCGATGCACACCCGCACACCCGTCATTCTCGCCGCCGCGCTGCTGCTCGCCCCGCTCAGCGCGCTGCCGGGGCGCGGCGACGCCGCCGCAAGCGCCGTCGACCACAACAACCTGGGACTCGCCCTGTACCACCAGCAGAAGTACGCCCAGGCCGACGCCGAGTTCCGCCGCGCGCTCGCGCTCGACCCCGCGCTCCAGGTCGCCCACTCCAACCTCGGCCTGATGCTCTACCACGAGGGCAAACTCGCCGAGGCCATCGCCCAGCTCCAGAAGGCCGTCGCCATGAACCCCAAGGACGGCACGGCGTACAGCAACCTGGGCCTGGTCTATGACCAGCAGGGCGACACCCAGCGCGCCGCCCAAGCCTGCCGCGCCGCCATCCGGCTCGACCCCAAGGACGCCATCCCCCACAACAACCTCGCCATGTCCATGTTCCACGCCGGGCAGTACGCCGACGCCGCGACGGAGTTCCGCGCCGCCCTCGCCCTGGACCCGGACGAGGAAGAAGCCCACTTCAACCTGGGCATGGCCCTCAGCCACATGGGACAGCCCGACGACGCCATTGCGGAGATCCAAAAAGCGCTTGTGCTGGACCCGACCGACGTCATCGCCCACGACGACCTGGGCCTGATCTTCTACCACCGGAAGCAGTACGCCGACGCCGAGCGCGAGACCCGCAAGGCCGTCACGCTGTCGCCGACCGACGCCATCGCGCACAACAACCTGGGCCTGGCCCTGCTGGCCGAGGGCCGTAACGCCGAGGCCGCCGCCGAGTTCCGCCACGCACTGCGCCTGGACTCCACCCTGTCCGTCGCCCGCGACAGCCTCAAAGGCATCGCCCCGACGCCCTAGCCCAGCGCGGCCAGCACGTCCGCCGTCGCGCGCACGCGCCCCAGGCGCGGGAAGATGAACGACACCGTCAGCGCGTGCGCCTCCGCCGAAAGGCTCGTCATGGCGTCCTCGACGAACACCTGCGCGTACCCGCGCTCAAAGGCGTCCCGCCCCGTGGACTCCACCACGAAGTTGGTGGCGATCCCCACCATCACCAGGGTCTTGACGCCGCGCCGCCGCAGTTGCAGGTCCAGCTCCGTGCCGTAGAACGCGCCCCACTGCCGCTTGGTGATGACAATCTCGCCGGGCGTGGGCGCCGTTTCCGGCACGAATTCAGCCCAGTCCTCCGGGCGCGCGCCGCCGCCGCCCATCGCTGGCGTGTCCGAAAGCGGGCTGAGCACATCCTTGCCGTCGGCGCTGAAATCGACGTGGATGTGCACCACCAGGCCCCCCGCCGCCCGGAACGCCCGCGTCAGACGCGCCGCGTTCGCCACCACGTCGGCGGCGGGGTGGGGCTGCGTCTCACGCCCCACGATGCCCTTCTGCAGGTCCATCAGCAGCAGCGCCGTGGTTGTCGGGTCCAGTGTCAGTGTGTCGGCCATGCGCGTCTCCGTTCTGTTTCTCATGGAAGCCCCAGGGGTTCAGCCCTGGGCTGCCTTCCT
>CAXUCQ010000193.1:0-6005 GCA_964249295.1 uncultured Armatimonadales bacterium
CAATGTATCCTGCTGCGGAGTGTCAAAATTCGGCTGGAACCCCTTTCGCTGAGTGGACATCGCCGGGCGCGATGGGCGTCCCGGCTGACATTCTTCACGTTCCCATACGGGCGTATGCTGCCCCTATGTTACACGAAAAGAAGGAGCGCGTCAAGGCCCCGGCGCCCTCAAAACCGGTAACTTTCTCAGGGACACGTAGCGCCGGAAGCGGCATAATGAATGACAGAGGGGCGTCGCCGATTGTGGCGGTTCGCCTCCGTCCTTCGCATTCGACAATGGCAAACCGCGCGAAAGCGCGGGACGCAAAGCCACGGGCCTTCCCCCGCTCTCGCCCGCGAGAGCGTCTGATGGCCGCCGGGCTACCGAACTGCGACGATTACGAAGGAGAAATCATGCAGAACCCACGAAACAGCCGCGCTGCGGCTTGTCTGACCCTGCTGCTCAGCGGCTGTGCGCTGGCCGCCCTGGCGCCGGCCTCCCGTGCCGACGCTCCTGCGCCTCAGAAGGAATCAACGGTGTCTCTGCCGTCCGCCCCCGTCGTGAAGATCGATGGGGCGATGCTGCAGGAGCGCGAGGCGTTCCCCGATGGGACGGCTCATCTGCGGACGTTTCTGCAGGCGTCGCCCACGCAGTCGGTGAAGAACGCGCCGAAGGCGGGGACGGTCGTCGTCACCGCTGCCAAGGTCTGAGACGGCAAGAAACGCCCCAGGCACTTTGATGCCGGGGGCGTTTCTTCTGACAGATCAGACACGCTCGACGAGGCCCAGTCCGGCATCGATCAGTGATTGCACCTTCTCCTGCGTGGCCGCTTCGGCATAAACGCGCACGACCGGTTCGGTGCCGCTGGCCCGCAGCAGCAGCCAGGACTCGTCTTCGAACTCGAACTTGGTGCCGTCCATCCGGTCGATGTTCTTGACGGACATCCCGGCGATCTCCGTGGGGTTGTCTTCCTTGAGAGACTGGATGACGGCGGGCATCTTGGCCGGCTCCGGGTGCAGGTCGTAACGCTGGTATTCATGTGGCCCGAACTCCGCCATGAGTTCCGCGACCTGCTCCTCCAGGCGTTTCTTGCGAATCGCCATCGTCTGCAGCAGCAGCAGCGACATCAGCGGCCCGTCGCGCTCGGGGATGTACCCCTGGACGCCGATGCCGCCCGACTCCTCGCCGCCGATCAGCACGTCTTCTTTCAGCATCCACTCGCAGATGTTTTTGAAACCGATCGGGACGATGTGCAGGGTCAGTCCGTACTTGGCGCAGAGCTTGTCGATCAACTTCGTCGTCGAAACGGTCTTGACAACGCTGCCGCGCTGTCCCCTGTCTTCAAACAGATGGCGGAGCAGCAGGGCAAAAATCCGGTGGCTGTCCACGAAGCTGCCGTAAGCGTCCATTGCGCCCACACGGTCCGCGTCCCCATCAATGGCAAGCCCGACATCCGCCCTCTGCGCGAGAACGGCGTCCTTCAGCGGCCCCAAGTTCTGCATGATCGGCTCGGGGTTGAGGCCGCCGAAGACCGGGTTGCGGTCCCGGCAGATTTCCTCGATCTCGGCGCCCGCCCCGCGCAGGATGTCCGTCAGATAGCCGCTCCCGCTGCCGTGCATCGGGTCCGCCACGACCTTGAAGCCGCCCGCCGCGATCTTCTCCAGGTCCACCATGCCGCGCAGCCCGTCGAAATAGGCCGGCCGCAGGTCACGCCGCTCGACCTTGTCCCCCGCGTCTGCAGGGAGGTCGATGGACACCCGCCCGGCATCGAACAGCGCCTGCAGCTCTTTCTCCACTTCGGCCACGTCGCTGGGCAGGGCCGACCCGCCGTAACCCATCTTGATCTTGACGCCGTTGAACTGCGGTGGATTGTGCGACGCCGTGATCATGATGCCGCCCTTGGCGCTGAACTTGTGACTGTTGTACGAGACGGCAGGCGACGAGCAGGAGCCTTGCGTAAGGACGGCGTGCAGGCCGGAAGCCGCCGCGACTTTCGCGGCCTCCGCCGCGAAATACTCGGACTGCGAGCGGTTGTCGTAGCCAATGAAGATCAAAGGTTCGCCGGGGACATCCGCGCGCAGGAAGTAGTTGACGATAGCCTGAGCGACGAGGCGGACGTTGGCTCCAGTGAAATCGTCGGCGATGATGCCGCGCCAGCCGTCCGTACCGAATTTGATGGTGGGTGCTTGAGCCATGGGCAGGTCTAAGGTCCTATTCCAGTGTTTGCAGGGCCAGATGGGCGAGGTGGACGGAGAGGACCGACTCCGCGCCCTGGTTGCGGCTGATGCCGGTCCGCGTCAGCGCGTCGGCGACGCCGCCCGTCGCCGGGTTGTAAACGGGCAGCCCGTGACAGTTCTGACCGTGGTACCAGCCGAACGCAACATGGGCGGCCTGGCGGAAGCGCGGCTCCCCCGTGGCATGAAAAGCATCGACGCAGGCTTCCACGAGGGCGCCGGCGTCGACCGGCTGCTGGTCGAACCGCGGCGGGCTTGCCTGCCCCCGCTTGAACCAGCCGTCAAACTCCATGGGCGCGTTGCCGATGGGGGCAAAGCCGCCGCTCTTGCCGCACCGACTCGCCTGCAGCAGAAAATCCAGCGACTCCGTTCCGATGCGGCGGTAGCGGTCGTCTTCCGGGAACAACGCGGCGGCCAGGAACATCGACTGCGGCAGGCGCGGGTTGCAGTACGTCATCTGGGGTTCAAACCACCGCCAGTCCGGCCCGCTCGTGGCCTCATAAGCGTCCGCGATGTCGTCGGCCAGGCGACGCAGAAGCGCGTCATCCAGGCGCGATGCGGCCAAGCCCAAGATGACAAAGGCCTTGGAGCGTAGGTAGCGCAGATCGGCGACAGCGGGCAGCGAACGCCGGAGAAGCCGTTCCGCCTCGCGACGCGGCGCAAACGGTGCGTCGACGGCGTGCGCGACGCCCAGCCCCCAGAGCGTCCGTCCGAACGAGTCTTCGCTGCCGATCGAATCCAGCCAGCGGCCCTCGGCATCACAGAAGTTGTGATAGCGGCCCGCGCAACCCCCCTCGGTCAGCGCCGCCGACTGGATGAACCGAAAGCACGTCGCCGCCAAGCGCCGCTGGAACGCTGGCGCGACACCCTGCCGCCAGTAGCGGAGGCCGACGATCAGCCCACGCGCCTCGTCGTCGATGGAATAGCCGTGGCGCGGGTTCGGCGTGTCCCCGTCCGTGTGCTGCCAGATGCCGATGTCCGTCAGCATCCGGTTCAGGTGGTCGAAACGCAAAGCCTGATCTGTTTGGAACGTGCCGACGGTCGGCTCTTCGGTGCCTTTCCGTTGGAGTGTTGAGATCATAAGCAGTTTAGTCTCCCGCGAGTCGAGTCTTGTTTTGGATCAAACGCCCACCGGCGGGGGCGCCCAGACGTCGCCCTCCTGGACCATCTCGTTCAATCCAGGGAGGGCGAGGGCGTCCACCGCCGCGCGGTGGTTGACCCAGCGCTCGTTGAGCAGCTCCGTGAAGAGCCGGGTGTACTGGATGCCGACGCTCTGCCACGTCATCGAACGCCCGTAATCATAGGCGCGGCGGCGGGTCCTCTCGAACAGGGCGTCGTCCGTCAGCAGATCGCCGATGATCTGGGAAAGCGCCGCCGTGTCGCGGAACGGGTACAGAAATCCCCGGCCCTCGGCGAGCAACTCTTCCGCGTAGAGATACGGCGTGGAGACGATCACCTTGCCGGTCGCCATCGCATACGCGAGCGTCCCCGAGGTGATCTGATGCGGGTTGGCGTAATAGGGCGTGATGTAGACATCCGTGGCGAGCAGGTAGTCGATCAACTGCTGCAGACTCAGATACTGGTCGACAAACCGGACGTTTTCCGTCAGGCCGAGCTCATGCACCTGTTTCACAAGATTGTCCCGGTACCACTCGCCTTCTTTGCGCTTGATGACCGGGTGCGTCTGACCCAGAATCAGGTAAACGGCCCGAGGCTCTTTCTCCACCACGGCGGGCATGGCGGCGATGGCGTCCTCGATGCCCTTGTTGGGCGAGATCAGGCCGAAGGTCGAGATGACGCGCTTGCCTTGCAGTCCGAACTTGCGCTTGGCGGCCTTCTCCGCGTGGTAGGGAGCGTTGGGGGCGCCGTGTGGGATGAAATGGACCATCTTCCGGTTGATGCCGTAGGAGGTCTGGAGCAGATCGACGGCCTTGTGCGCCATGACGACGAAGCCGGCGACATGCTTCTCCATCTCCTTGAGGATGCGCCGCTGCGGCTCGGACGGCGTGGGCAGGACGGTGTGGAGCGTGACGACGACCGGCATGGTCGCGGCTTTGATCAGGTCCAGGACGAGATCGCCGTGGTCGCCGCCGAAGATGCCGTACTCGTGCTGGATGGAGAGAAGGCTGACGTTTTGCTCGGTCAGCAGCCGCGCCGCTTGGCGGTAGGCGTTCCTGCTCTCCTTTTCAATGGTGAAGACCACTTTGCTGTCCGGGTGCGCCTCTTCGGGGGCCTCGTCATCGACGGCAAGGACGATGCTGCGCCAGCCGGACAGGTCCGTGGCGTTGACCATGTCCATCGTGAACGTCGCGATGCCGCACTCTTTGGGCGGGTATGTCCCGACATACGCGACTTTGTGTCTCTTTGCGAGATTTGGGTAAGCATTCATGGGGTACTGCGACCTCCTCACGCACCACATCGGCGGCGTAGCCGGGGCTACATTCCGGTCTTGATGGGCGCTTCGTCGGCGGAATCAACGGTCACGGCTGAAACGTACTGACGGGCGAAAACTGCGGGCTTGCGGGGCAAGGCCAACGGCGTGGGCAAGACACCGATATTGTACCCGAGAACCAGTGCCGCAAAACGCGAGTTTGTGTCAGGACGCTTGAAACATCTGCCGGAAACCGTGCCGAATGTATGGTACAAAAAGATTGAGGTCGCCCCCGTCGCCGCTTGGGGAGGGCAGATTAGGCAGCCCGCCCCCGCCGTGGCCCGCCGGCAGCAGCGATTTCAGCAGGGCCAGCGTCGGCCCCATCGTCAGGAGCAGGAGCAGAACGCTCAGGACCGTCCCCGCGACGCTCCAGCCGATGGTAATCCAGCCGAGCTGCGTCTTGCGCGCGTCGTCCAGCATCAGAAAGACCATGCCGACCGGCAGGCCGACGTAGGGGAACATCAGGCCCAGCGCGGCGGCGGCTTTCGGGGCAAGCGCCGGGGAAACGAGGTCTGCCTGCGCCGCAGGCCTGCTCGGCGTCGCCGCCATGGCCGGTGGCCGGCTGGCCGCCTGCTCCACGCCTGCCGGACCGGGACGCAGGGCCTGCAAGGGGCGACCGCACTGCCAGCACGTCGGCGACGACGGGAAATTGTTTGCGCCGCAGTACAGGCAGCGGACACGGTCGCCGCCTCCGTCAGTCTTGGCTTGTGCGGACGCGCTCATTGCCCCTCACGCTGAAAGTTCTCGGACGCTAGAAGTTTCCGGTCGGCACCGTCGGGCGCTCTCCGGGGGAAAGGCCGTGGCCTTGTGAATGGACGACGCCGCCAAAGCCGTAGCCGCCGACGACATAGAGGATGACGGCCAGAAGCAGCACGACGGCGAGGATGATCAGCATCCGCACGCCCTGCGGCGACAACCGCGCAGAAACTCGGATCGGCCCGGTGTCGTCCGCCGCCGGGTCGTTCTCCACGGGCGCGGCGCCGGCCTGGTTGAACGCAAAGCCGCCGAGGAACTCGTCTTTTGGGGGCGTTTTAGCCATAATCAAGGTATACCGCAATTCGAGAGAAATTCCGCCCATAACCCCGAAACATTTCGGGCTGCCCTTTGTCAGATAGATGTACATTTCAGGCTCTGTATCCCTGTGCGCGAAAGGTGGCTCGGCCCCGTATGAAATGGCGTTTTCGGTCCCGACAGACCTCTCCATCGTCCGACCCCTGTGACTCGATTCAGCCCCTGCTGTCCCTCTACAGCGACGGCATGGCGTCATCGGGCGAGACGCGGCGCGTCGAAAGCCATCTCAGCGATTGTGAGAGCTGTCGCCGCGCCTTGGAATGGATGCAGGCGACCCGGCGGGTCATCGC
>CAXUCQ010000194.1:0-6002 GCA_964249295.1 uncultured Armatimonadales bacterium
GTTGTAGGTCGGCAGCGAGTAGCCCAGCATCTCCCAGTTGGAGGGGACCGGAATGGCGTCCCACTTGGCGTCATCGTAACCGGGCGCGGCGAATGCGTCCCGCGCCGCCGGGGACACGTCCGCATCGACGGGCTTCGGGGCGGGGGGACGCCAGGCGACCTCCTGCCCGTTCTCCGTGACCTGGATCTGAAACTCCCGCAGCGAGGCCCAGTGCGGACCGTTGGTGTCGGTGACGGTGATGCGGACGTAGCGGACATCGGCGGGCGTCAGCGTCACCGGGCCGTCCCCGATTCCTGCCCCGGCGGTTTCATCGGCCAGCGTCTTCCAGGCGCCGCCCTTCAGCCGCCCTTCGATGCGGCATCCGTAGCGGTCCGTGGGGAACTCCCAGGCGAGGGCCGCGCCGGTGACATGGCGCGTTTGACCCAGGTCGGCCTGCAGCCACTGCGGGAAGTCGCTGCTGGTGGCGCACCAGCGGGTGTCCGTGTTGCCGTCAAAGGCGGCCTGCGGCGGATTCTCATTCTGGCTGGTGGAGGCGGTGATGTCGTGGGGGACGGGCGCGGACGACTGAAACCGCCCGGCGACGATCTGCCCGTGCGTCAGTTGGAAGCGCCACGCCCCGGTCATCGGCAGGTTCCACGGGTTGTGGGCGCGGAGCTGGTCCGGCGGCAGGGGGGCGGCTGTCGGCAGCGGCAGCGGCAGCGACGCCGGCGAGACGCGCCCCACGTCCTGGGCATGGGCCGGGGCGGCGAGCGCGAGAAAAAGGGCCGGCAAGAGAAACGCAGGACGTCTGGTCGTCATATTCTACTCCGTGTGTTCATGGGAAGGCAGGCTGAAGCGCTCTCGCCGAGGGAGTGGCCCGACTTTCGGGAAGATCCCAGGTTTCCACTCCGGGATGCGTCCACTATATCACAGGCTTGGACTCTTGTCAATAACTTTGATGCCAAAAGCGTCCAGAGAATGCACCAAAAAGCTCGACAAGCGGCTCCAAATGTTTGAGGCTCACGGGCGGCCCATCTTTGCCGCTGGCGCCATCCCGTGACACGCTGTCGGCACGTCTGGTACAACAATCTCCAACAGATCGCTTGATGCCACGACAAGCAGGCAGCGCTGGTGTGTGCGCAATGAGAGAGGCGGCTGCGCTCGGGTATACTGAGGGGTGGGAGGATGCCTGACCATGCTGCCAAAACAGTTGACAACGGCGCTGAAAGAGTGGGCCGTCGTGCAGCGGGCGCTGCTGGAGGGCCATCAACTGCTGCTGCTGCGTAAAGGCGGGATCGTGGAGGAGACGGGGGATTTCGATCTCCGGGCCGAGACGTTCCTGCTGTACCCGACCTACGAACACGAGACGGAACGGCTGGGGGACGTGCAGCCGTGTTTCGGGCAGTGGCTGCAAGAAGAAGAGGCGCGCAAGCCGGGCCGCGAACACGTCCGCATCGAAGCCGTCGCGCGGGTCACGGATGTGCTGCGGGTCGATGATCGGGAAAAGCTGCTGAAACTCGCCCCGCAGCACATCTGGAGTCCGCAGTTCATCCACGGACGCTATGACTGGGAGCCGTACAAGCCGGTCTTCGTGCTGATGCTGCGCGCGTATGCGCTGGCCGAAGCGCATCTGCTCCCGGTGCGGCGCGGATACGGCGGCTGCCGGTCCTGGATCGAACTCGCGGCGCCGATTCCGACGGCGGACGCGACCCCGGCCCTATCGGACGAGAAGTACGCGCGGCGACGCGAACTGACGCGGAAACTGCTGACGGATTAACGCTTCCGCCGCCACAGCCAGAGGCCGACGGCGGAGGCCAGGCCTAGTGCCAGAGCCAGTGGCGCGAAACTGCGGCGGACCACCTCTGCAGGGTCCCCATCGGCCGCCTTAGCGGCGGGGGCGCCCGCCGGCAGCAGGATCTGGACGGCTTTGGGGACGATCTCCACGACCAACCTTTGTGTGCTGCCTTCGTCTTCGCCGTCGAACTCGACGGGCGTGGGGCGCCTCGTCTCCAGGACGACGCGGCGGGCCTGATACACGTCGAAGTCCGGCGCCTGCTGGGAGCGGCCCGCGAGGGCGTAGGCGAGGAGGCGCAGCCCCTGAAGCACGGTCTTCGCCTTCAGCACTCCCACGTCCAGCAGGCCGTCGCTCGGGGAGGCCGTCGGCACCGCCTCCAGGCCGCCGGTGATCTTGCCCATGTTGGCGATGATCACGCTCTTGGCCCGCCGCCGGATCGGCGGCTTGTCGTCGAGGGTGATGAGGACGACGGTGCGCCGCCGGGGCAGGTTCTTGATCGCCGCCCAGAAGTAGGCCAGTACTCCCATCTTCTTTTTGGCCTTGCGGTCAGCGTCCCGGATCATCCGGGCGTCCAGGCCGATGCCGCCCAGGATCGCGAAGTAGCGCCCCTGGTCGGTGCGGCCCAGGTCGAGTTCGTAGGGCTGGCCCGACAGGGCGACTTCCACGGCCTCCGGCATCCCCTTGGGGATGCCCAGATTGATCGAGAGCAGGTTGCCCGTCCCGGATGGGAGCACGGCCACGGGGATGTTTTTGCCGACGGTCGCCGACAACACCTCCATCACCGTCCCGTCCCCGCCGGACACCGCCAGCAGGTCCACCCCGTCGCGCACGGCCTTCTCGGCCAATGCTTTCGCGCCTTCTTTTTTGCTGGTCTCGATGTACTGGCAGGTATAGCCGTGCGCCGCCAGCGCGGCCGAGATGAGCTGCTTGCGGTGTTCCGGGTCAAGCGTCCCCGAGACCGGGTTGAAGATGATCGAGACGGACTTGCGGCCTTCGGGGTTCTGACTTTCTTCGGGGTTCTGACTTTCTACCGTGCCGGGGGCCACGGGCTGTGTTTCTGTCGTTGTCATGCCCACACTCTACCCAAGTGTCGGCGAAATAATGCCGTAATAGTGCCGGCGGATCAAGCGGCGCCGCTCCGGCGCTACGCGGCATTCCTCTGTGACGGATCGCCGTCTGTCCCGCCGGAAACAAAAAGACCGCCGGGGAACATTTCTGTCCCCCGGCGGTCTCTTCGTGAACCGAAGTCTTGATCAGGTGGCGCTGAAGGTCGCCGCGACCTGGCTGCCGCCGCTGTTCGCGGCAGTGTACATGTTGCCCGTGGAGGCGGCCTGTCCGCTCGTCTGATTCTGATACTGGTTGGCGGTCCCGTTGACGCCGGCAGAGACGTTGGCCGGGCGGAGGAACTTCACATGGCCGTCGGCGAGGAGGTAATTCGAGCCGTCCGTGTGCAGCCCCGTCGCAGCCGCATACTTCCCGCTCCCCGTGCCGATGGTTGCCGTCTGGCCGTTAAGAACGCCGGTGTAGTACGTCCCGTTGGCGCTGGTGGTGGCCGTGGTGCCAGTCCCATATGTGGAGATGATGTTCCCCTCAACGCCGTCGGCGGCAGGAGAAACTGTGGTGTTGGTGCCGGAGGTGGTATATTCATCCACCGTCGTGATGGGCGCCGTCAGCCCTTCAACTTCGCAGAGCATCACAGTCAGGGTCGGGGAGTTCAGCGCAGACAGCGTCTCGGCGCCCGTGCCGGTCGTCGTCGCGGTAGAAGATGGGTTGCCGCCCAGGTTGCTGTTGAAGGCGTAGGAGACGGGATACAGAGTAGGGGCCGTACCCGAAGCGCCGACCTGCGCGGTGCTGTCATCGGGACACTTGAACACGCCCGCGCTCTTGGCGTAGGACGAGACCTGCCCGGCATAGCCCTGGCCGAGCTGGTTGGCCGTGGCGTTGCCGAGGCCCATGGGGAACTTCTCGTCGTTGTCCTGGTTGTACTGCAGGATGGCGAGACCGACCTGGCGCTCGTTGGACTCGCACGAGATGGCGCGGGCCTTCTCGCGGGCCTTGGCGAAGACGGGGAACAGGATGGCGGCGAGAATCGCGATGATGGCGATCACGACGAGCAGCTCAATGAGCGTAAAGCCCTTGCTGCTGTTGGAACGTTGACGAGACATGGTGGAACACTCCTTGCGTTACCGGGACGATGTGTGATGAAGAGTGAACAGCAGATCTCCAGCACAGAGCTTTTGTGTGGCTATCCTCACCGGTAGAAAAGGCATTCACTCATCTTTAGGTCGACGACACCATCACTGTATCATTTTTGGCGTCGTTTGTCAAGGGCAATTCTTATCACACAAGGATTTTTAATAAAAATAATATCCTGGTTGCCACCGTCGCAACAGTGGGTTGCGCGGCGGGGTACAGTCGAAAGGAACCCCCGCGGCCCGTTTCGTGTTGGAAAAACAGGTACAATCAGAGCAGTCTTTTCTTTGCACGGGGCGCGCGGGTGGCGCGTCTGTTTTTTTGCGATGCTCGCTTTAAGGAACGCACTCCGCATGATCACCGTCAACCAGATCTCGAAATCTTACGGCACCCGGACGCTGTTCGACAACGTCTCGGTCAAGTTCATCCCCGGCAACCGCTACGGCCTGACCGGGCCGAACGGCGCGGGCAAGTCCACGTTCCTGAAGATCCTGACCGGCGACATCGAGGCGTCGAACAGAGGCACGGTTTCGCGCCCCAAAAAGCTCGGCGTGCTGCGCCAGGACCAGAACGCCTTCGACGAGTGTCGCATCCTCGACACCGTCATCATGGGCAACAAGACCCTGTGGGACACGATCCAGGAGCGCGACGCCCTGTGCCAGTTGTCCGACTTTTCCGACGCCCAGATGGGGCGGCTGGGCGACCTCGAAACGATCATCGCCGACCAGAACGGCTACATGGCCGAGATCGAGGCGGCGGAGATTCTGCGCGGCATCGGCCTGCCCGACGAGCGCCATGCCGACCTGATGTCCACGCTGTCCAACGACTTCAAGTTCCGCGTCCTGCTCGCCCAGGCCCTGTTCGGGGGCGGTGAGGCCCTGCTGCTCGACGAGCCGACCAACTACATGGATTTGGAAACGATCCACTGGCTGGAAGACTTCCTGACCGACTACGACGGGACCCTGGTCGTGATCTCGCACGACCGGCACTTCTTGAACGCCGTCTGCACCCACATCGCCGACATCGACTACGACACCATCATCGTTTATCCCGGCAACTACGACGACATGGTCGAGCACAAGATGCAGGCCCGCCAGACGGTCGAGAACGCCAACAAAGACAAGGCCAAAAAGATCGCCCAGCTGCAGGAGTTCGTGTCCCGGTTCGCCGCCGGCCAGCGGTCGAGTCAGGTGCAGTCCCGGCGCAAGGAGATGGCCCGACTCGCCCCGACGGACATGAAGAAGTCCAACATCCAGCGCCCGTTTATCAGATTCGAGCAGAACAAGCCCGCCGGGCGCGAGGTCGTCGTGACGAGCGACCTGTGCAAGCAGTTCGACGCCCCCCGGCCCCTGTTCAACAAGCTCAACCTCGAAGTCATGCGCGGCGACAAGGTCGCCATCATCGGCCCGAACGGCGCGGGCAAGACGACGCTGTTGCGCACGCTTCTGGGCGAGATCGAACCCGATGCCGGGACGGTCAAGTGGGGCAACGGCATGACCTGGGGCTACTACCCCCAGGACTATCGCGCCCTGATCGAACCCGGCATGACGGCGTTCGAGTGGATGATGCAGTTCGAGACGGGCGAGGGCCAGCAGGTCATCCGCGGCCTGATGGGTCAGATGCTCTTCAAGGGGGATGAGGGCGACAAGCGCACCGAGGCCCTGTCCGGCGGCGAGGCCGCGCGCCTGTTGATGGCGAAGCTGATGCTCCAGAAGCACCCCGTTCTGATCTTCGACGAGCCGAGCAACCACCTGGACCTGGAAGCCGTCTCGGCCCTGGCCGACGCCCTGGCCCAGTTCCCCGGCACGGCGTTCGTCGTCTCCCACGACCGTGACCTCGTCTCCGAAGTCGCCACCCGCGTGCTGTCCTTCACGCCCGACGGCCTGCTCGACTTCCACGGCACCTACGACGAATACCTGGAAGCCCATCCGCTGCCGGAAGCGCCCACCAAAAAGGGCAAGTGGTAGGAGTCGCTCCCCTGCGGCGGCGAGCCGCGGCGGGGCGTCCTCGACCCGGCCGATGGGGACCCCGGCCA
>CAXUCQ010000195.1:0-3430 GCA_964249295.1 uncultured Armatimonadales bacterium
CATCCTCTGCTCAAGCTCCAGCAACGCCTTGTTCCTCTGCTCGATCTCGTCCTCCACCGGCGTTCCCCCTTCGGCACGGGCGGCCCCTTCCAAGGGAAGCCGCCCCCACGCCGCGTGACGGCCTTGTTCCCGCCGCGCTGCCGCTTGTCCTGCCCCGTGGGCGGACCGGCGGGGGCCGAACACCGGCGCGTTCGTCGTCCATCTGTGCCGCCGAACATTTCTGTCCATTTAGCATACAATTCTCGCAAAACGGTGTTGCTTCCGCGAAATATGGCCTATAATGTATCCCTAGACACACCTACGTGACGAAAAGCCTGACAGGAACGCCGTCGAGCGAGGTGTGCCGGAAAGCCCGAAGCCATGTCCGCGCCGCCGCCGAACGAAGAAGCCCGCCTCCAGACACTCGCCGCCTACGACATCCTGGACACGCCGCCGGAAGAAGACTTCGACAACATCGTCCGCCTCGCGGCCCGGATCTGCGGCTGCCCCGTCGCCGCCGTGACCCTGATCGACCGGGACCGCCAGTGGTTCAAATCCGCGCTCGGCTTCCCAGCCGCGCAGACCGGCCGGGACGTCTCGTTCCGCGCGCGCGCCATCCTCCAGCCGCGCCTGCTGCACGTCCCCGACACCGCCCTCGACCCCCGCTTCCGCCACAACCCGTTCGTGACGGGCGGGCCGCACGTCCGCTTCTATGCCGGGGCGCCGCTCGTGATGCCCGGCGGCCACGCGCTGGGCGCGCTGTGCGTCCTCGACCGCTTCCCGCGCGCGCTGGCGCCCGAGCAGCGGGAAGCGCTGGAAGCCCTCAGCCGGATGGTGGGGACGCTGCTCGACCTGCGGAAAACGGCGGCGGAGCAGCGGCGGACCCTGGCCGAGCAGGCGCTCCTGGCGGACGCCCTCCAGAGCCGGGAGCGACAGATCCAGACGCTCACGGACAACGTCCCGGTCATGATCGCCCGCGTGGACGCCGACCGCCGCTACGTCTTCGCCAACCGCGCCTTCCAGGACCAGTTGGACGTCCCGCGCGACCAGGTGATCGGGCGGACCATGCGGGAGGTGTTGGGGGGAACAGCCTACGAGGCCGTCCGGCCCTACGTCGACCGCGTGCTGGCGGGAGAAGAAGTCCACTACGCCGCCGACCTCGACTACCGCACCGTCGGCCGGCGGTCCGTCTCCGTGTCCTACATCCCCGAAGTCGGCCCCGACCGCAGCGTGTCCGGCTTCGTCCTTTCCGCCGCGGACGTCACCGAGCGGGTGCAGACCGAGGAAACGCTGCGGCAGCGCACGGAGCTGCTGGAAAGCGTCCTGGCCGCCATCCCGCACCAGGTCTTCTGGAAGGACCGCGACCTGGTCTACCGGGGCTGCAACGCCAACTTCGCCCGCGCCGCCGGGCTGGCCGACCCCGCCGAGATCGTCGGCAGGCGCGACGCCGACCTGGCCTGGACCCCCGACGAGGCGGCCTCGTACCGCCGGGACGACCTGCGCGTCCTGGCCTCCGGCGCGGCCCTGCTGGATTACGAGGAGACCAACGTCCGTGACGACGGCTCCGTGGCCGTGGGCCTGACCAGCAAGCTGCCGCTGCACGACTCGGAGGGGCGCGTCACGGGCCTTCTCGGCGTCTCCCAGGACATCACCGGGCGCAGAGCTTTGGAAGCCGAGCGCGAGCGGCTGCTGGCCGACATGGAGCGGCTGCTGGCCGCAGCGGTGGCGCGGGCGGACCTGGACCCCCTGACGGGCCTGCTCAACCACCGCGCGTTCCAGCGCCGGCTGGAGGAGGAGGCCGACCGCGCCCAGCGCGAGGGCGCGACGCTGGCCGTGGCGATGCTGGATCTGGACAACTTCAAGTTCTTCAACGACGCCTACGGACACCTGGCCGGCGACGACGTGCTGCGCCGGGTCGCCGAGGACCTGCGCCGGCAGTGCCGCTCCTACGACACCCTGGCCCGCTTCGGCGGCGACGAGTTCGCCGTGCTGATGCCCGGCCTGACCGCCGCCGACGCCGCCGGGCTGACCCAGCGCATCCTGGACCATCTCGGCGGCCGGGGGTACGCGCCGCCCGGCGGCGACGCGCCCGTGCCGCTGAGCCTGTCCGCCGGCGTGGCCGTCTTCCCGACCGAAGCCCTGAGCCGCCTCGACGCCCTGGCGATGGCCGACGAGCGGCTGCGCCTGGCGAAGACCGGCGGTGACGCGGCGGTCCGGGCGGCCCTCGACCTGCGGACCGAGATGTCCCGCCGGATCGAAGGCTTCTCCATGCTCGACGCCCTCGTCACCGCCGTCGCCAACAAAGACCGCTACACCCGGCGTCACTCGGAAGACGTGCTCACCTACAGCCTCCAGGTCGCCCGCGAGCTGCGCCTGGATGAGAAGACGCGCCAGACCATCGCCGTCGCCGCCCTGCTCCACGACGTCGGCAAGATCGGCGTCCCCGACGCCGTCCTGCGCAAGCCCGGAAAACTCACCGACGACGAGTTCGACGCGATGAAGCAGCACCCCATGATGGGCGCCGTCATCGTCGGCGCCGTGCCGGGCTTCGAGGGGACGCTGGACGCCATCCGCCACCACCACGAGCGCTGGGACGGACAGGGCTACCCCTTCGGCCTGCGCGCGGAGGAGACCCCCCTGCTCGCCCGCCTGCTGGCCGTCGCCGACGCCTTCAGCGCCATGACGACGGACCGCCCCTACCGCAAGGGGCTGGATGAGGCGCAGGCGCTCGCCATCCTCCAAGAAGGCTCCGGGACCCAGTGGGACCCCGTCTGCGTCCGCGCGTTCCTCCGAGCTTGCCGGGCCGGGTCCGAAAACCCGGTGCTCGAGACAGGCCCCTCAATCCCCCAGTGCCCGAGCATCTCTCCCGCCCACGCGGGCCGCTTAGCTCCCGCCCACGCGGGCCGCTTAGCTCCCGCCCACGCAGGCCGCGGCGTTGTCGGGGTCGGCGCAGAAGAACCTGTCGGGCGGCGTCTGCCCGGTGTAGAACTGTTCCAGGCGCAGGGATTTGACGTGTCCGTCCATGAAGCCGACGTTGGCCCGCTGGAAGTGGCGGGCGGCGGGGCGGGCGTCGTACTGGTCGTTCAGGTCGACATCCGGCGCGGTCAGCTTGTACGCCCCCAGGATCGGCGTGGCGAGGTCGGCCGGGTTCCCCATGCGGCCCACGCCGAGTTCGGAGACCATCACCGTGTCCGCCGGAGTCTGGAAGGCCGCCAGCGTGAGCGGCGAAGGGTAGGGGCCGGGGTCGTAGTCCGTGAAGTCCGTGAAGGTCAGCTCGCTCAGCCCGTAGGAGTTGGACTTCTCCTGACCGTCGGACGGGCAGAAGCGGACCTGCTCGCTTCTGACGTAGGGGCGGAGCTGGTCGGGCCAGAGGATGGGCGGGCCGCCGGGGTCGGCGCCGTTGTCGATGGCGACGGGAGGCAGAGCCTCGTCGGCGTCCTGGGCGTACAGC
>CAXUCQ010000195.1:3440-6000 GCA_964249295.1 uncultured Armatimonadales bacterium
GGATCTGCCGGGCCTTCTCGCGGGCCTGGGCGAAGACCGGCAGCAGGATCGCCGTTAAAACCGCGATGATGGCGATCACGACGAGCAGCTCGATGAGGGTGAAGCCCCGGCGTTCCATGGTGGCGTTCTGTCCATAACGGCTGCCTGTTGCCATCTGAAATGTGGCTCTGGGTGGGGACCTGTCTCGGACGCTCTCCGCCGGGCCAGAAACCGTGCGCGCAGGCGCGCGGCCGGGCGATCATCCCCAACGGTCCGGGGCAGCCCCGGCATCCCACGCCCCGCTGGCGCTTCCCCGCACCCATTCTCCCCAACAGGACGCCATCTAAATCAAGAGCGACACGCCGCAGGCGCCCGGCTGGAAGCAGCGGGCCGCGCGCCCGCGCGACTCCCTCGTGTCCGGTGGGGCGCGGTTGCGGCGTGAGCTGTCGCGCCGTCAGCCGGGCCTCCTCACCACGGGCAGGGACTCACTCGTACCGGATGTCGTCCAGGTAGAACGTGACGGGATGGCCGGACGCGGCGACGACCCAGCAGAAGCCGGTCTTGATGTCGGACAGGTTTTTGCCCGTCAGATCGATGGTGTACTGCTTCCAGTCCGGCGTCAGCGTGACGGGCAGCTTGCCCTCGGCGGTGTCGTAGTAGGTCTTGTTGCGGTCGATCAGGCCGTACTGGAACGTCACGCTTTCGCCGCCTTTGGCGCCGCGCGCCCAGAACGAGAGCGTTTTGGCCCCCGAAAGGTTGAAGCCGCCGGGCTTGTCGCCCCAGTCGTTGGCCGGACTCTGCCAGACCACGCCGCCCCAGTTGTCCGACGCCGTGTAGTCCACTTGGAGGCAGGCCGCCCCCGAATGGGGATGGTCGGCGCTGGCCGGGTCCATCTTGATGGCGCCGGTGTTGCCCATGTAGCCCGACGGGGTGTACGGCGCGTCGCCCGTGGCCCCGGCGCCGTACAGGGCGAGCGGGAGCGCGGCCTTGGGCGCGGGCGCCGCCGCGAGCGGGGCGTTCCCCGACACGAACAGGGGGATGTTGCCGACCGCCGCGCCGCCGTGGGCGTCGCGGACGTAGGCGAAGAGGCGGTAGGCCGCGCCGTCGCTGGGCATCTTGACCGTGGCCCCCGTCGCGTCAGACGACACGATGGTGTCGGGGAAGGCCGCCGGGACGCCCTCGGCGGCGCCGCCGTTCGGGCGGGCCTCCGGGTCCGCCTGCAGGACCCACTCGACCTTGAGCGGGTCCCCGGTCGGGGCGGTCGCGGCGAGCGTGGCATGGACGGTCGCGCCGGGATCGACCTTGTCCGGGCCGCTCAGGGCGAGCGACTTGATGTGCGGGGCCGGGTGAGCGGGCGGCTTGCCGGTCCACAGTTCGGTGAGGGTGTCCACGGGGTCCAGACGGCTGCCGTCGGGCAGCAGCAGGCCGAACCAGGTCGCGGTCGCCTCCTGCTTGTTGCCCCAGGTGAAGGCGTAGGAGCCGAGGCAGAGCGGCTGGCGCGCGACGGCCTTCTCGTAGGCGGTGCGGTAGACGCCGGCCTTCTGCGTGCTGGTCAGCTCCGGCACGGCGCCCCAGGAGTTCTTCGGCAGCTCCCAGACTCCGGGCGGGCCGAACTCGGTGAGGATGTAGGGCTTGACGCCGCCGCCTGCGACGTACCGCTGGGCGACCGAGGGCGCCCCGCCGTAGCTGTTGATGCCGACGATGTCGATGTCGGGGCAGTATCTGTTGATCATGGCGACCTTGTCGTCGCCGAGTTCGGCCACGACGGTCATGGTCGGGTGGTCCGGGTCGAGTTGGTGGGACATCCGAGCGATGTCCTCGACGGCCTGCCAGACGGCGGGGTCGTCCCCCTGCCCCGTCTCCATCTCGTTGCCGAACGCCCACAGCAACAGGTTGGGCTGGTTTTTGTACTGAAGGATGAACTGACGAGCCCTCTCCTTCTGGGCCGCGACCGCGGCGGCGTCGTGGTAGTCGAAGCCGGCGTCCTTGTGGCCGAGCCAGACGCCGACGGTGACCGTCATGCCGTGGGCCTGGGCGTCGGCGAACCTCGGGCCGAGGTTGGCCGCCCCCCAGGTGCGGACCGAATTGCCGCCGCAGTCGCGCAGCAGCGCCAGGGAGCCGTCGCCGCCCGCGCCTTTGATGAAGTACGGCTTGCCGTCGCGCGTCAGCTGGAAGCCCTGGGCGGTCTTGACCAGCCGCACGACGGAGGGCTTGGCCTGTGCGTCGGCAGAGCCCGCGCCCAGCGCCAGGACAGCGGTTCCGAGTATGAGTGGCAGAGATAAAACGGGCGTTCCCTTGCGGAAAATGGTCGTCTTTACGTTCATAGTGATAAGTCCACGGCCAGAGATGGACGTGTTTCGAAGAAATTTTGTCAATGATGTGCATGGCAGTCGGCTGATCCAACCTGGTGCACGCCTTGGCTACTGCGACTTATGTTTCGGGGTTGGGAGCGGTGTCCCCTGGCCGTGCGAGCGCCAGTAGTTGGACTGCGCCTGCAGCGTCGCGTGCAGCCCCGCTTCCCCGCCGCCGGCAGGCGGTTTCGCGGGCGCGGAAACGTTCGCGGTCGGGGCAGGCGCAGTCC
>CAXUCQ010000196.1:0-2195 GCA_964249295.1 uncultured Armatimonadales bacterium
TTCCTAGAGGCCACCGACGGGAAAGTTCTGTTCAAGCCAGTCGCTGGCGCGGCAGCAGGGGGTAAGCCACCGCATTTCACGGCAGAAATGCAGAAAACCTATAAAGGAAAGTTTTCCCGGCCTCCCGCCATCACAGAGAGCGAAGACGATCAAAAGATCTATGCAGTTTTCTCTCAGATTCTGACTCCAGAATGCATGACCAGAATAGAAAACATCGTTGCTTGTCCAGTGACCTTTCAGGAGTATATTGAGAAACAATTCGAACTGAGAGTCACGGTTGTCGGCACTGACATCTTTGCGGCTGAGATACACTCGCAGGAACATGAAGAGACGAAAATAGACTTTCGGCATCTTTCCTTTATTCCAGAGGCCACACCTACTCACAAGATTCATAACCTCCCTCATGAAGTTGGTGACAAGTTGTTAGGCCTGATGAAAGAACTTGGCTTAGTTTTTGGCTGTATCGATCTGATACTAACACCTGAAGGCGAATACGTCTTCCTTGAAGTCAACCCAGCAGGTCAGTGGGGCTGGATAGAACACCTCACTGGTATGCCGATCACTGACGCTCTTACTGATATGCTGGTTAGAGGAGCGGTTGCAGTGTAGTAGAGCCATGCCAAAGTGAATCGAAGCTCTACTTCCCGTTCACCTTGTAAACGAACGCCAGCACTTCGGCGACGGCGCGGAACAGTTCGGGGGGAGCGGACACGCCGGGGTCGAGCTGTGACAAGGCGGCGGCGAGGGCGGGGTCTTGGCGCAGCGGGATGTTGTGCCGCCCGGCGAGCCGCAGCACCTCTTCGCCGGCGGAGGCGTGCGGTTCGCGGCGGCGCATCTCTGTGGAACGGTCTTCCGCCAATTCAAGCCTCCCAATCGATACGCGCGCGCGGCGCGGTCAGAGCCTCGCCGCCGTGCCAGAGCGGCGGCCAGTCCGTTTTCGTCCGGCACGCCACGTCGCACCGGGGCCAGCCGGCGGAAACAAGCGCGGCGGCCAGATCCCCTTTCGCGCGCTCCAGCAGACGGGCCGTTCCCGGCTTCTCGGCGGCCAGGCGGCAGCAGAGGCCGCCCGGCGGCGTGCTGCTCAACTCGGCCTCGATCCGGCCCAGGCGCGAAGTCGCCAGGCGGATCGTCGTCCGCCATCCGGCCTCTTCCCCGGCCTCGTCCCACCCGTCTTCCCGGTCTAAGGGACGCTGCGGCACGCTCATCTCCAGCATCGTCTGTTCGCCCGGCAGGAGCAGGGGGAGCGCGAAATACAGCGGCATTGGCTGGCCGCGCGTCCCGTCGCGCTGCGCGGCCAGGTTGGCGAGCTGCTGGCCTTCGATGTGCGCGGCGAGCGTGTCGGCTCCCAGACGGACCTGCCTGTCCGCTCCCCCCGCGCGGGCCAGAGCAAGAAGCAGAGAGCGCGTGTCCTGGGAAGGCGGCGCGTCCGTGTGGGCCGCGTCCACGAGCCGGCGTTCCGTGCTGCTCGCCCGTTGATCCAGCATCAGCGCCAGATGCTCCGCGACCATCTGCGGCTCCTGCGGGGTGACGGCCAGACTCAGCCATTCCGTGACCTCGATCGGCAGGGCGCGCTCCGGCGGGATGCCGCCCGCGACGGCGGACAAGGCGCGGAGCACGTCCGGCGACGTCGGCAGGCCGAGCGACCGGGCAAGCGCGTAGGCCAGCGGCGCGGCGCCGGGCGCTTGGGCGAGGCAGATGTGCGCCTCCGTGAAAGACGCCGGGAGCAGGGCAATGCCGATCTGTGAAAAGGCTTCCGCGAGCAGCAGGTTGCCGCCGTCCGGCGTGACGCCGATCTGCAGCAGCGACGCCCGCAGCGAGGCCGGCGTCAGCGTCGGCGGGCTGACCGTGGCTGACGCCGGAACGGGGAGCGCACTGGTTTGTGGCGCCGCCCCCAGGCTGGTCAGCCGGGCGAGAAACGGGCCGACCTGCGGCGGCAGGGCGGAACGGAAGGCTGTCAGATCGATGGGCAAGGACGTACTCGATGCACCTGTGGAAAGTATGCGCTGATTATCGGCACTTTTACCGGGAAAGCAGAGGCAGGGGCCAGGGGCGCAACGCAGGGCATCGCATATAGCCTCGGTGCGGAAGGGTTCCTCACCGCAGGGGAAGGGCGATCACGTGGCCAGGGCGACCCGCCGGGTCGCCCCTACGGGACTGCGTCCTCTGGGAAGGGCGCGTTGTCTTCCCCTGCTTGG
>CAXUCQ010000196.1:2205-5998 GCA_964249295.1 uncultured Armatimonadales bacterium
GGGGCTCGGGGGTTTTGTTTCCCCTGGGTGGGTGCTGGGCCCCCCCGCGGGGCCGCCCTCCATAGGCAAATCGCCCTGGGGAAGAGCGTGCGATTCGCGCGTGGTCTAGGTACAATGGGCTATGGTGCCGATCCAGGCCGTCTTTTTCGACATCGGCGACACGCTCGTCTTCGACGACCCGCCGATCTGGGAGCGTTTCCGACTGGCGACGGAACAGGTCGGCATCCGCTTTGACGAAGAACGTCTCGCCGATGCGTTCCAGGCCGGTGAAGAGTACGCGATCCGGCGTTACCTGCGCGGCGAGCCATCCGAAGCGCCCGACGTGCTGTACGGAACGGCCTGCCGCATTCTCGAGGCGCTCGGCGTCCAAGCCCCGACGGGCGCGCGGTGGGCGGCGCTGGCGGACGCCTTCACCGCAGTACCCTGGCGGCGACGACTGCACCCGCAGGCGCTGCCGCTGATCGAGTCGCTGCGCGGGCGCGGGTTTCGGATCGGCGTCGTCTCGGACTGGGAAGACACCCTGCCGGACCTGCTGGCGGACATGGCGCTCGCCCCATGTTTGGACGCGCTGGCCGTGTCCGCCATCGTCGGCTGCACCAAGCCGGACCCGCGCTTGTTCCGGGAAGCATTGCGCCAAATGGAGCAGGACTCCCGGACCGCCTTGCACGTCGGCGACTGGTACGAACTCGATGTCCGGGGCGCCCAGGCGGCGGGCATGACGGCGCTGCTGTTCGACCACCGACGCCGCCGGCCTGGGGCCGACTGTCCGCGCGTCGAGACCTTTGACGCCCTCGCCGATTTCCTGCTTTCCCTGCCATGTCCAGCGCATTGACATTCGACCGCCCGCTGCTCCTCTGGCTGCTCCTGCCGCTCCTGCCGGGATTGTGGGCCGTCGGGCGGCGCTCGCGCGTCTCCCTCGGTACGCAGTCGCGCCGGCTGGCGCTCGTCGTCCGCAGTGTCGTGGTGACGCTGCTGGTGCTGGCGCTGGCCGGGGCGCATCTGATTAAACGCTCGGACCGGCTTACCACCATTTTTCTGCTGGACGTTTCTCGGTCGATCCGCCCCGATCAGCGGGCGCAGGGACTGGCGTACATCCAGCGCGCCCTCGCCGCCAAAGGGCGTGACGACCAGGCGGGCGTCGTCGTCTTCGGGAGGACCGCCTTTCTGGAAGACGCCCCGGCGGACACGCTCCAGCAGCTCGACGGCATCCATGCGTCGGTCGCCGGGGACGCGACGGACCTGGCCGCCGCCCTGCGCCTGGCGGCTTCGGCGTTCCCCACGGACACCGGGCGCAAGATCGTCGTGCTGAGCGATGGGAACGAGAACCGGGGCGACGCCGCCGAAGCCGAGACCCTGCGCGCAAGCGGCGTCCGGGTGGATGTCGCCCCGTCGGCGCTCGGGGACGCCCCCCAGGGGGCGGCATCCCCCGAAGCGCTGGTCGAGAACTTAGACCTGCCGCCCCACGTTCCGGCATCCGCCCCGTTCGCCCTGCGCGTCGTCGTTTCCAGCACCGCCCCGCAGAGAGCGTCCGTGGCAATCCGTCAGGACGGGCGTCTCGCCGACCGCCGAACGGTGATGCTCCATGCCGGGAAGAACGCCGTCGTGTTCCCCGAAAAGATCGCCGCCGCCGGGTTCCACCGCTATGACGCCGCTCTGACGCCGACAACGGACGGCATTGCTGAGAACAACCAGGGGTACGGCTTCGTCTCGGTCACGGGCAGGCCGCGCGTCCTGTACGTCACCGACGGCGGCGCGGCGGCCTCGGACCTGCCCCGCGCCCTGTCCGGGCCGGGCATCGACTTGCAGATGGTCGCCCCCGGCGCGGTCCCGGCGAGCCTGTCGCAGATCGCCTCCTATGACGCGGTCCTGGTCTCCGACGTCCCGGCGGGCGAGCTGTCGCCGGCCCAGATGACCGCGCTGGCCGCCGCCGCCAGAGAGTTCGGCGTCGGCCTGGGCATGATCGGCGGCCCGCACAGTTTCGGCGCGGGCGGCTACAGCGGCACTCCCCTCGAGACCGCCCTGCCGGTCAGGATGGACGTCCGCAGCAGCCGCCGCCTGCCCGCCGCCGCTATCGTCGTCGTGCTGGACGCCTCCGGGTCGATGGCCGCCACCGAAGACGGGGTCGAGAAGGTCCAGCTCGGCGCCCGCGCGGCGGTCCGGCTCATGGGCGCGCTGCAGCCCGACGACCAGGTCGCCGTCAACGCCGTGACGACCTCGACCTCCGTCGTCGTCCCGCTCCAACCGGCCTCCAAAGCGGGCGCGGCGAAGGCGGCCATCGAGGGCGTGGAAGCGGGGGGCGGCGGCATCTACTGCCGCCAGGGCCTGTCCGATGCGTATGCCATGCTGCTGGCGTCCCACGCCCCCATCCGGCACGTCATCCTCTGCGCCGACACGACCGACTCGGAGCAGCAGGAGGACTGCGTCGCCATGGCGCAGGACATGGCCCGCCGGCACCACATCACGCTGACGGTCTGCGGCATCGGCCACGGCGGGGACCCGCACGTCCCGTTCCAGCGCGCCCTCGCCAAAGCGGGCGGCGGGCAGTTGTTCATCGTCAACGAGGCCGCCGACCTGCCGGGCCTGTTCCAGCGGGACGTGCAGACGATCCAGCAGTCCTGGTTCGTCGAAAAGCCGTTCCTGCCCCGGTCCGACCCCTCAGACGCCGTCCTGGCCGGCGTCCCGTTCGCCGCCGCCCCGCCGCTGCTCGGCTACGACCTGTCCACGCCCAAGCCCGGCGCCGCCGTCGCCCTGAGCGCCCCCGGCCAGGGCGACCCCGTCTTCGCCCACTGGCGCTACGGCCTGGGCCGCGCGTTCGCCTTCACCAGCGACGACCGCGCGCACTGGGCGGTCCACTGGCTGCCCTGGCCCGGCTACGGGCGTTTCTGGGCGCAGGCGGTGCGCTGGTCGCTGCGCTCCCAGTCCGCGACCGACTTCCAGACCACTGTGTCCGATGAGCAAGGCCGCGCGCACATCGTCGTGGACGCCTACAACGCCGGCGGCGGCTTCGCCGACAGGTCGCCACTGTCCTCGCACGTCGTCGCGCCCGACTTGACGGCCCAGACCGTCCTCCTGAGTCAGACCGCGCCGGGCCGCTACGAAGGCACGTTCGACGCCGACCAGACCGGGGCCTACATGGTCAACGTCCGCCAGGGCGGCGCGTCGGCATCGTCCCAGACCGTCGGCTACGTCGTCCCGTACTCCCCCGAGTACCGGACGCTCGGCCCCAACCTGCCCCTGCTGACCCAGCTCGCGGACGGCACCGGCGGCAAGATTCAGCCCGATCCCACAAAGGTCTTCCGCGACTCCGCCATCTGGGTCGCCGGCATCATCGACCTCGCCCCCGCCTTGCTGCTGCTGACCGCGCTGCTCTTCCTCGCCGACATCGCCGTCCGCCGTCTCGCCCCAACCTCGGCTCCCGTGCGTCAGGCCGTCACCCGAGCCGCCCAGAACGTGCGCGGTCGCGTCGCCGCCGCTCGCACGGCTCCCACATCCCCAGCATCCGCCGTGACCGAGCCACAGGCCCGACAGTTGCTGGATCGCAGAATCGCCGCCCGCGCCCCTGTCCCCGATGATCGTCCCGCAGCGTCCGCCGCCAACCCCCTCTCGCGTCGCGCCGCCGCCCCGGACGATGACGACCCGTTCCCACAGGTCGCGTCGCTCTACGGCAAGCCTGCGCCCCGCCCGCCGACGCCCGCGCCGCCGACGGAAGCCGACTACGCCGACCGCCTTGAAGCCGCCCGCCGCCGCGCCCGGCAGCGCGACGACTGACGCCCAAGGGCGAGGACAGGGATGT
>CAXUCQ010000197.1:0-5942 GCA_964249295.1 uncultured Armatimonadales bacterium
CAGATACACGGCCTGGTCGCCACGCGCTTCGTGTGGCCGTCGCCCGCCGACCTGCACGCCCGGCAGGCCTTGTGCGCGTTGGGCGCGTCGGCCCTCTGGGGCGCGGCGACCGTGGCCGGGCGGCCCCTCGCGCGCGTGCTGACGCCGACATTGCTGGCCGGCGCGCGTTTCGCGCTGGCCGTCCCCGTGCTGCTGCTGCTGACGCTGGCCCCCGTGGCCCACGCGCGGCCCGCGACGCACGGCCCCGCCCACGCCGCGCTGTTTTTGGTGCTCATCGTGCTGCTCCCAGACCTGGCCGGCATGGCGCTGTATTATCGGGGGCTTCGTGGGACGACCGCGTCCGTGGCGACTCTGGCCGAACTCTGCTACCCGCTGACCTCGCTCGTGCTGGGATTGACCGTACTCGGCAGTGCCGTCGGGTGGGGACAGCTTGGGGGCCTGGCGCTGCTGGTTTGCGCCGTCTGGGCGCTGGGCCGCGCGCCGAAAGCCGTACAGACCGGGGGCCGCGCCCCGGTTCCCGCCGCCGCGCTGCCGGGTATCATAAGAGAAATCTAAGGAGTACCGACCATGGCCGTCACCGAGAGCAGCTTCGACATCGTTTCCAAACCCGACCCGCAGGAGATCAAGAACGCCGTGCAGCAGGCGCAGCGCGAGATCGAGACGCGCTTCGACTTCCGCAACTCCGTCAGCGAGATCGTCCACGACGGCAAGAACGAGCTGACGCTGACCTCCGACGACGAGGCGCGCATGACGGCGCTGATCGACGTGCTGCAGTCCAAGCTCATCAAGCGCGGGGTGGACATCCGCTTCCTGGACTACGGCAAACTGGAGAACGCGAGCAAGGGGACCGTGCGGCAGGTCCTCACCATCAAGAGCGGCCTGCCCACCGAGACGGCCAAGAAGATCGTGAAACTCATCAAAGACAAGGGCCTGAAAGTCAACGCCCAGATGCAGGACGAGCAGGTGCGCGTGACCAGCAAGAGCAAGGACGACCTGCAGAGCGTCCAGGCTCTGCTCAAAGGCGCCGACCTGGACGTGCCGCTGCAGTACACGAACTACCGCTGATGCTGCCGAACCACATCGTCGGCGGCGTCCTGATCGTCCTGGGCATAATCATCAGCCAAATCAGCATCGCCTATTTCAACCTGCGGGCCAGGTCCCTGCCGGGAACGCCGCAGGCCCAACGCCGGCACGAATTCTCTAAACGTAACGCCCTGCTGATCGACGCCGGGTTCGTCGCCGCCGGCTTCTACGTCATCCTGCGCGGCTAGACCACCCTAAGGAGCTTGACTGATTATGACCGCCACGCACGGCATCGAGTACGGCGTCGTCGCCGCCATCGTTGTCGTCCTCATCGTTCTCCTGGCCGTCGTCATCGCCCGGCGGCGGCGGAACGTCTACGGCAAACTGTGGGCGCCGCTGCTGCCGCTGGTCAACGGGTCGGCGCGGGACAGCCGCCTTTCGGGGACGTATCGCCGGATGCCCGTCACGGCCCGCATCGCCGGCAGCGGCGACGAAAACCCGTCCTACCACTACGAACTGACGCTGACGCCCGGTGCGGCGGCGGGGGACTGGGCGCTGAGCCACACTGGGGAGAAGTTCCTCGGCACCGGCACCAAAACCTGGCGCGTCAAGAGCAAGGACGACGCGCTTCGGCTGCGTCTCACGGAGGCGGGGGCGGTCGGCGCGATTCAGAATTGGGCGAGCCAGCCCGAGATCACCTACAAGAGCAAGAGCGGCGCCCTCCACTACTGGCAGCGCGTCGAAGGGATGTACAGCGTCCCTTCTCCCGAGGAGTTCCAGGCACAACTGGATCTGCTGGCCCGTCTGGCGGAGATCAACCGCGAGGCCAACACCGCGTAAACATGGCCGGGCGACGTTTAGCCGCGCGGCTTCCCCGGCATAATAGGGCTAGGAGGCCTGACCTATGTCCGAACAAGCCGCACAGACGTTTATCGACGCGCTCCACGCGCTGGAGCGTGACCGGGATGTGGAGCCGCTGGCACGGCTGTACACGGCGGACGCCGGGGTGGGGAACGTCGTCTCGCCGGACCACTTCCAAGGCCCCGACGGCGCCCGACGCTTCTGGGGCGAGTACCGCGGCACCTTCGAGACGCTGGAATCGTCGTTCCGAAACGTCATCGCGGCGGCGGACCGCGCGGCGCTGGAATGGACCACGACCGGGACGGCGTTCGACGGCGCCCCGTTCACCTACTCGGGCGTGACAATCCTGGAGTTCGCGGGGGAGCAGGTTTCGCGGTCCACGGCGTACTTCGACCCGAAGGCGCTCGGCAGACAGATCGAACCGAAGACCTCTTAGCCCCTTTGTGAAGGGCGCGGGCCGTGTCGGCCCGCGCCCTTTTTCTTTGTCTGATTTGTAACCTCCGGTTAACCCTATCGGGTGTCTGCTATGCCCCCACAGGGTAAATCTTATGTAACAGAATTCCGTGCCGCGAGTTGCAGCGCGGGGGTTCACTCGAACAGGAGTTCACCTATGACCGAATTTGAACAAACGGCATCAGACGCCGTCTCCCGTCGCGCCTTTATGACGCGCATGACCGCCGCAGGACTGGGCGTGGCCGCCGCAGCGCTGCTCGGCGGGCAGGCCGCCGACGCCTCCGGCAAGCCGGTGCTGGAACTGATCAACATCCCCGACAACAGCAACATGCCCGGCATCAAGGGCAGAAACAAGACGATCCAGGTGCTCAACTACGCGCTGGCGCTGGAAACTCTCGAATCCGACCTGTACCGGCAGGCGCTCAACCTGGCCGCCGGCAAGCCGCTCGATACGGCCTTGCCCGCCGACGTCTCGTCGTACACCCTAGCGATCAGCCCCGGCTATCTGTCCCCGCAGAACGCCGCCCTCGGCTTCCTGTACCTGCAGCAGTTCGCCGCCGTGGAAGCGGCGCACCGCGACTTCCTGCGGACGGTCATCCCAACCCTGGGCGGCACGCCGATTGAGCCGAACCCCGGCGGCTACAAGGCGGACTTCGGGAGTGACCTCAGCTCCGTTCTCACCGTCATCCGCACGGTCGAGGAGACGGGTGTGCGCGCGTATCTCGGCGCGGCCCAGTTCATCAACGACTTCAAGATCACGCAGACGGCGGCGAGCATCTACTCCACCGAGGCGCGGCATTCGGCGGCCATCAACTATGTGCTGGACAAAGACCCCGGCCCGACGCGGATGCGGTACGACCAGCAGGCCGTCTTCAGTGAAGGCGCGACCAACAATTTCGAGCACTGGCTGACCCCCGAGCAGGTCCTGATGATGGTCCAGCCGTTCTACGCCTAACGCGCCCGGCGCCCCATTTTTGAAGGAGTGAACGATGAACGATAACACCCAATCCCGCGCGCGGCGCGAATTCCTGTCCGCTGCCGGCCTCGCCGCCGCAGGCGGCCTGCTGTCCGTCGGCGCGGCAGGGGCCGCGACCGGCACGAAGACGTTCGGCAAGATCAAGTACCCGCGCTATCTCGACCTGCCGGGACTGGCCGCCGGCAAAGACGTGCAGGTGCTGAACTACGCGCTGACGCTGGAAGACCTGGAGGCCGATCTGTACGTGCAGGCCCTCGCCCGCGTCACCGGCGGCGGCGTCGGCAGCTCCGGCAAGACCATCCCCGGCCTCGGCCTCAGCACGATGGAGCCGGACGTGGCCTACTACGCCGAGTTCGCGCCCGTCGAGGCCAAGCACCGCGACTTCCTGCGCCAGTCGCTGAACAGCCTGATCGGCGGCATCGCCGTCGGCCCTGGCCGGTACGACTTCGGCATCGATACGATGACCCGCGAGCAGGTGCTGGCGCTCGTGCTGGACGTGGAGGCGACGGGCGTGGCAGCTTATCTCGGGGCGGTCCCCAAGCTCAGGACCAAGCTGTTCATCACCGCCGCCGCCGCGATTCAAGGGACGGAAGCGCGCCACACGGCGATCCTGACCCTCGTCCAGAACGAGCTGTTCAACGGCGCCAACCCCAAACCGGTCGCGCCGCTGGCGTCGGACAACAACGGCATCGACAAGCCGATGGACCCTGACGCCGTGCTGGCGAAAGTCTCGCCGTTCATCGTCTGAACACGGTTGGGATGAAACCGGCGCGGAATTGTAACCCGCTGTTAATGTTGATCTGGCCTTTCGCCTCAACCTATTGTGGCGATTACCAGGTATAATACCAGCATGGTCTTTTGCGCCGATTTTGGCGCACCATTAACGAAGGAGTGTCTGATGACTGAACTCGAGGAACTCATCCAAAACCCGATCAGCCGGCGCGCGTTCCTGTCGCGCATGAGCGCGGCGGGCCTGGGCGCGGCGGCGGTGGCGCTGCTGGCGGGCTGCGGCGGGGGCGGCGGCAACGCCAGCGGCGGCGGGAGCAGCGCAGGCTTCGCCGACCAGGCTAACTTTCCTGGAATCCCCGGCACCACCGAGAACACGGTCGTGCTCAACTACGCACTGACGCTGGAAACGCTGGAAGCCGATCTGTACCGGCAGGCGCTCAACCTGGCCGCCGGCAAGCCTGCGGCAACGCCCGCCCCGGCTGGTAACGATTATAGCGCCTACACGCAGGTCGTCGGCAACGGCGGCTTGACCGGCGAGCAGGCGGCCGCAGGCTTTCTGTACCTGCAACAGTACGCGGGCGTCGAGGCGACGCACCGGGACTTCCTGCGGACCGCGCTGGCCGGCGCCGCCGTTCCCGCGAACGCGAAGGGCTACACGACGGGCCTGCCGGCGGGATCGGACCTGAAGACGATCCTGACGGTGATTCGCGCTGCCGAAGAGACCGGCGTCCGGGCCTATCTGGGCGCGGCAGGCTTCCTGACGGACCCGACGCTGATCCAGATCGCGTCGAGCATTTACTCGACCGAGGCGCGGCACTCGGCAGGCATCAACTTCTCGCTGGGGTTGGACGTGGACCCGGCGCCCCAGTCCGGCGATCTGACCGTGACGGGTTCGGCGTACCCGACGACCACCTTCCCGACGACCAGCGCGCGCGTGTTCGAGTATTACCTGACGCCCAAGCAGGTGCTGGCGAAAGTGAAGCCCTTCTTCGTGCAATGACGCTCCGCATCTCTGAAAGGATGTTTTTTCATGACTGACCAGGCAACTTCAAACACGATGCGGGGCGGGAACGGCGCGGCTCTGGCCGTCGCCGGCGTCGCCGCAGCCGGCCTGCTGGCCGCCCGTGCCACGCAGGCGCAGTCCACCGCGCTCAACCACGTGACGCTCTACTTCGCCGCACCCGCCCCGGTGGCCGGCACCACCACGCTGATCCAGATCCCGAACACGTCCACCAAGCAGGGCACAAGCTCGGACGTTCAGGTGGTCAACTTTGCCCTGGCCGCCGAGACCCTGGAAGCGGAACTGTACCGGCAAGTGCTGGTGCGTCTGACGACGGGTACCACGACCGACGGGCTGGGCCAGAGCATCAGCGGCATAGGCCTGAGCAACACGGAGACGGACGTGGCGTTCGTTTCCGAGTTCATCCAGGTCGAGATGGCGCAGCGTGACTTCCTGTCGACGGCGCTGTACGGCAGCCCGTCGGCCAACCCGTTCCTGCCGGGCGGGGCGCAGGGGCTGCAGTACGCCTTCAGCACCCCCGATGGGACTCAGGGCGTCGGCAAATTCAGCCGCGTCCAGTGCATCCAGTCGCTGTACACCTCTGAACTGCGGGGCATCTCCGGCTACCTGGCCGGCGCCAAGGCCCTGTCGATCGTCGCCGGGGGCAACCCCTTCCTGAAGATCGCCGCCGCCGCCTTGGGCGTCGAGGCGCGTCACGCCGCGTCCTACGCCATCGCCCTGTCGGGCATGGGCGTTCCGACCGAGACCGCGCCGCTGGCGAGCCAGAACAACGGGCGGGATATGCCTGTTGACCCGGATACGCTCCTGAACGGCAAGGGTGGGGTCGGGGTCGTGCCGGGCGGGACGCTGCCGCCCGTCTCCGGCCTGAACGGCTACGTG
>CAXUCQ010000198.1:0-5905 GCA_964249295.1 uncultured Armatimonadales bacterium
TGATCAGCCCGATCGCCATGGAGGAGGGCCTGCGGTTCGCCATCCGCGAGGGCGGCCACACCGTCGGGGCAGGCGTCGTCACCAAGATCATTCAATAGTGTAAGGGAGCAGGCCGTCTGCTGTGGCAAGCGGCCTGCTCTTTCTTGTGCCAGGAGAACCGACATATGCGTCGTGATAAAGTCCGAATCCGTCTGCGCGCCTTTGACCATCGCGTGCTGGACCAGTCGGCGGAAAAGATCGTTGACACCGTCAAGCGCACCGGCGCGCGGATTTCCGGCCCTGTGCTTCTGCCGACGGAGAAAAACATCCTGCCCATGCAGCGCAGCACGTTCGTGGACAAAGAGTCGTTCGAGCACTTCGAGATGCGGACGCACAAGCGCCTGATCGACATCCTCGATCCCGGCCCGAAGACCATTGATGCCCTGATGCGCCTGGACCTGCCATCCGGCGTGGATATCGAGATCAAGCTGTAGTCAACGACGTTGAAGCTTACTGCAGAAGCGTATTTTCAGGCGGCTCTGGATCATGTTGAAGACGCCCGCCTACTGTGGAACGAGCGCAGATACGTTCTCGCTCATTATGTCGCCGGGCTAGCCGTCGAGTGTATGTTTCGAGCCTATGCAGCTCGTACTCCTACGCCTTTCGATGCCAGACACGACTTAACCAAGTGGTTTGAGATCGCAAAGTTCGACGAGATAGTGGCGAAAAACAGAATTGCATCAGTTGAGGCATCTTACGGCGTAGTTGCTACACAGTGGAACAGTACACAGCGATACTATTCACAAGGCTTCCTGCAAGCTTATTTCCGCAATGCGGAGCTGGATCGCGGTATCCGTGGTGATGTTGTAAAGGAATTGAGTCGGCGCATCGTGGAAGCCGCTTTAGAAGTCGTGACCGAAGGCAAGCTGAGATGGAAGAACTAGAACACGCAATCAAGAACGCTCTCCTCGCGGCGTTTCCAGGAATGCAGGTACAGTTCGATCCTTATCCCGGTTATGGTAAACTGCATGGCACGCTCATTTGGGAAGGTTTTCAGGGCCGTCTGCAGCTAGACCGCCAGCATCAAGTCTGGGATGTACTCCAGCCGAAACTCACGGACGATCAGAGATATGCGACTGGCTTTCTTGTCATGGCGACGCCTGCCGAGGCGTATGCCATGCAAGAGGCAGCCGCCTGAGTTGATTCGTCATTCATTTTAGCTTCAGGTTGATAACAAAGCCTGATCTAATCACTCAATCCACTTCCAGTGGATTTACAATCGAGACCGCGTCACGCAACGGGTTATTCCACACCCGCCAGGTGCGCCGTGGAGGAAACAATGCCAAGTGCAATCTTAGGCACAAAGCTGGGCATGACCCAGATCTTTGAAGAGGGCGGCCGCGTGACTCCCGTCACCGTGATCGCCGCCGGTCCCTGTGTCGTCACACAACTGAAGACGCTCGCCAAAGACGGCTACAGTGCCGCCCAGATCGGCTTCGGCGATGTCAAAGAGCATCGCCTGAACCTGCCGGAGAAGGGCCACTTCGCCGCTCACGGCGTCAAGACGCCGAAGCGTACCCTGCGCGAGATCCCGCTGGACGCCGGGGATGTGCTGGCCGAAGGCGATGAGCTGAAGGCGGACATCTTCGCCGTGGGCGACAAAGTCGCCGTCACAGGCATCTCGAAGGGCAAAGGCTTTGCCGGCGTCGTCAAGCGCTACGGCTGGCACGGCCACAACCGGACGCATGGGGCTTCGACCAGTCACCGCAAGCCGGCCAGCGGCGGCGCGACCGACGCGGCCCGCACTTTCAAAGGGTCCGGCAAGCCGGGCCACATGGGCGCGGTCCAGAGCACTCAGCAGGGCCTGCGTGTTGCGCAGGTCGATGCCGAGCGGAACCTGCTGCTCGTCAAGGGCGCGGTCCCCGGCGCGAACGGCGGCCTGGTCATGATCAAGAAGTTCAGCCGCTAGAGGAGAGTCCCATGCCAAACACCACCATCAAGAAGGCCGATGGCACGAGCGGGGGGGATGTCGTCCTCAGCGAGTCGCTTTTCGGCGCGAGCATCAATTTAGGCCTGATGCATCAGGCCGTCCAGAACGAGTTCGTCAACCGGCGTCAGGACACACGCAACACCAAGACGCGCGGCGAGGTCGCCGGCGGCGGCAAGAAGCCGTACCGCCAGAAGGGGACGGGCCGTGCGCGTCAGGGAACGATCAGCGCGCCGCACTACCGCCATGGCGGTATCGTGTTCGGTCCGCACCCCCGGAACCTGAGCGCCAAGCTGCCCAAGAAGGCGCGTCGTGTTGCCATCGCCTCGGCGCTGTCCGCCAAGGCCGCCGATGATGCCATCATTGTGCTCGACACGCTGATGATGGACACGCACTCGACGAAGACCGCCGCGAGCCTGCTGAAGACTCTGGGAGTTTCGGGCAAGACACTGGTCGTGATCGGCGACGTGAACCTGACCATCTACAAGTCGTTCCGCAACATTCCGGGCTTGGAAGTCCGTGTCGCGCCGGCCTTTTCCGTCAGGGACGTGCTGGACGCGCAGCACATCATCATGACCCAGGCCGCGCTGGACAAGTTGGACGCCGTTTATGGCCGCCGCGAAGCCGCCGCCGCGCCGGAGGGGGAGTAACCACATGAGCGTCACCACCAAGAGTCCCTATGACATCATCGTGCGGCCCATCGTCACCGAGAAAAGCGTGACTGGCGGCGCACAGGGCAAGTACACGTTTGTCGTCGCCCGCGACGCCAACAAGTACGAGATCGCCTCGGCGATCGAGCGCATCCAGGCGGAGGCTCGCAACACGGTCAACGTCGTGTCGGTCAACACGCTGATCGTCAAAGGCCGCGCGCGCCGTGGCCGCTTTTTCAAGCGCGCCAACCAGGGACGCACGCAGGACTGGAAAAAGGCCATCGTGACCCTGCAGCCGGGCCAGCAGATCGAACTGGTCGAGGGAGTTTAACCAATGGCAGTCAAGAGATACAAACCCACCACGCCCAGCCAGCGCTTCCGCACCGGCTCGACCTACAGCGAGATCACGGCGTCCAAGCCCGAAAAGTCGCTGACCCGGCCCAACAAGCACAGCGGCGGACGCAACAACAAGGGCCGCCGCACCGCCGTCAACACGGCGGGCGGCAACAAGACGCAGTACCGCATCATCGACTTCAAGCGCGACAAAGACGGCGTCCCCGGCAAGGTGGCGACCATCGAGTACGACCCGAACCGCTCGGCGCGCATCGCCCTGATCCACTACCGGGACGGCGACAAGCGCTACATCCTGGCCCCCGTCGGCCTGAGCGTCGGCGACATGATCCAGGCCGGCGTCGGGTCCGACATCAAGCCGGGCAATGCGATGCCGCTGAGCGCCATCCCCGTCGGCACGCTGATTCATGCCATCGAGATGAAGCCCGGCAAGGGCGCGCAGATGACCCGCACGGCGGGCGGCGCGTCGCAGTTGATGGCGAAGGAAGGGCAGTACGCGCAGATCCGCCTGACGTCGGGCGAGATGCGGCTGATCCCGCTGGTCTGCCGGGCCACCATCGGGCAGGTCGGCAACGTCGATCACGAGAACATCAAGCACGGCAAGGCCGGCAAGAAGCGCTGGCTCGGCGTTTACATGCACAACCGTGGCGTCGTGATGTCGCCCCGCGACCATCCCCACGGCGGCGGCGAAGCGAAGTCGCCCGTCGGACGCAAGAAGGGGCCGGTTTCGGCCACAGGCGTGCTGGCGTTGGGCTTCCGCACCCGCCGCAACAAGTCTACGCAGAAGTTCATTGTCCGACGCCGAGGTAGCAAATAACATATGGGACGCTCACTCAAGAAGGGTCCCTACGCGGACCCCAAGCTGCTGAAAAAGATCGACGACATGAATGCGCGCAACGAGAAGCGCATCATCAAGACCTGGTCGCGCCGCAGCACCATCTTCCCGCAGATGATCGGCCACACGCTGGCGGTGCATGACGGGCGCAAGCACATCCCCGTCTTTGTGACGGAGAACATGGTCGGCCACAAGCTGGGCGAGTTCTCGCTGACCCGCACGTTCAAGGGCCACGCCGGTCAGAAGGACACGCGGACCACGCGCGGCCGCTAACAAGGAGATTGATATGAACACAGCCGCCCGAGACCGCGCGCTGCTGCCCACCGTGAAAGCGGTGCTGGGGCGCACGCCGGTTTCCAAGCTGAAGCTCACCAAGGAGAAGGACGGCAGTCTCAGCGTCCTCCTGCACACCAGCCGCCCCAACAACGTGCGGATGGAGGCGGACGCGCTGACGGACGCCCTGCGCGAGCAGATCGGCGCCAGCCGCACCGTCAGCGTCAAGGTCGTGCCGGAAGCGCGCGCGGTCGCCAAGTTCGTCCGCACGTCGCCGCGCAAGGCCCGCCTGGTCATCGACGTCATCAAGGGCAAGCGGGTCGCGGAAGCCATCGCCATGCTGCGCTTCATCCCGAACCACGCCGCCGAGCTGATCAGCAAAGTGCTGATCTCCGCCGCCGCCAACGCGCAGGACGGCTGGGGCGCGGGCGTCGAGGAGCTGAAGGTCGTCAACATCCTGGCCGACGGCGGCCCGACGCTGAAGCGGGTCCGGGCGCGCGCCCAGGGCCGCGCCTACCGCATCCTGAAGCGCACCAGCCACCTGACCGTGATTCTGACGGAAGCGCCGCCCGCGCCGCGCCCGACGCGGACGGGTTCCGCCCCGGCCAAGCCGAAGTCCGTCAAGGCCCCGGCCCAGCCGAAGCACGAGAACGTGCCTTCCACGGTCACAGAAGCCGCCGCGCCCATGGCCGAAGCGGCGCCCGTGGCCGAAATGACGCCTGCTGCGGAAGTGACCACGCCCGTGGCGGAGGCCGCCGCGCCGGAGCCGGAAGAAGCGACGCCGGTCACGGCCTCCGACGCCCCGGAAGAGGGGGGCGGCGACGATGCCCGTGACCCCGACGACGCCGATCAGAAGCGCAGCGAGGGAGAATAGCCGTGGCAGAAAACGCGCCTGACCAGGAACGCTTCGAGAGCGGCAACGTGGAAACGACGGACACGGCCTCGGTCGTGGACCAGGCCGCCACGGAAGTCGGGCTCGACATGCCGCTGGCGCAGCAGGCCGGCCAGAACCGCCAGCAGCCCCGTTCGGGCGAAGGTGAGGGCCATACGGCGGACAGCTCCAACGAGACGGAAACAGGTCAGAGCGCCACCATGGCGCCGAAAAAGGGAGAATAACGATGGGACAGAAAATCCATCCGGTCGGTTTCCGCGTCGGCGTGAACCGTGAGCACGAGAGCAAATGGTATCTGGACAAAGGCTACGCGGCGGCCCTGATCGAAGACGCGCATATCCGCAAGTTCATCAAGAAGCGCCGCGAGCTGCAGAACGCCGCCATCGCCCGCGTCGAGATCGAGCGCGCCGCCAACCGTGTCAAGGCGACCCTGCACACGGCCAAGCCCGGCATCATCATCGGTCGCGGCGGCAAGGGCGTGGATGACCTGCGCTTGCTGCTCGAACACCTGACCAAGAAGAGCGTCACGGTCAACGTGACCGAGATTCGTCACCCGGAGTTGGACGCGCAGTTGGTCTCCGAGAGCATCGCGCAGCAGATCACCAAGCGCATCTCGTACAAGCGCGCCATGCGTCAGGCCGTCACCCGCGCCATGAAGCTCGGCGCCAAGGGCATCCGCATCCTGTGTTCGGGCCGGCTGAACGGCGCCGAGATCGCCCGCAAAGAGGGCGACCGCCTGGGCAAGATTCCGCTGCACACGCTGCGCGCCGACATCGACTACGGCCTGGCCGAAGCCGCGACGACCTACGGCAACATCGGCGTCAAGGTCTGGATCTACAAGGGCGACATCCTGCCCGGCCAGAAGCGTCTGACGACGGCTGACCTCGCGCTGCAGCAGCAGCAGCAGCGCCGGTTGAACGCCGAAGAAGGCTTTGGGG
>CAXUCQ010000199.1:0-291 GCA_964249295.1 uncultured Armatimonadales bacterium
GTGGTAGCGCAGGTGATGAGGCGGCGCAAGCGCACAGCGGCTGCAAAACGGCTATAATATCATGAAAGGCGTCTTGTCGCGGGGCAGAAACCGGGCACCCTGAAGTCAATCGAGAAGAACGGAGAACGGCATTATGATGAGACGAAGACTGCGGGCGCTGGCTGGCTTTGTCGGGTTGGCAGCGGCGGCGCTGCCCGGCGCGTGCCGCGCGGACAACTACGCCATGCTGGTCGGCATCGACCAGTACCAGCAGAGCGACGCCATCAGCGGCCTGGGCGGGGCCTCGAACGA
>CAXUCQ010000199.1:301-5883 GCA_964249295.1 uncultured Armatimonadales bacterium
AGGATGTCAAGAGGAACGCTCCGCGGAGGCGAGGGAAGCGGGAAGCGGCTGCAAAACGGCTATAATGTGACGGAAGGCGTCTTGCATGACTCCTTGGGCGAGAAAACAGGGGGGACCGACAGGGCGGGGGGACCCCGCCCCTACCCCGGACGATGACACGGCCCGCAGGGGCGGGGTCGCCCCGCCCCGGATCGGCCCCGGCTTGTTGCACCCACCCAGAAGCGGATAACTAAAGAACGGAGAACGACTGTATGAGGGGACGGAAACTGCGGGCGCTGGCGGGCCTTGTCGGGCTGGCCGCGGCGGCCTTGCCCGGCGCGTGCCGGGCGGACAACTATGCCATGCTGGTCGGCATCGACGAGTACCAGCAGAGCGACGCCATCAGCGGCCTGGGCGGGGCGTCCAACGACGCCAAGTCGCTGGCGAAGACGCTGGAGCAGGTGGCCGGGTACCGCGCGGGCAACGTGCGCGTGCTGACCAGCGACGGGCGGGAGAAGCCGACGGGGGCGAACATCGTGCGGGAGATCGACGGCCTGGCGCGGAAGGTGCATCCGGGCGACACGCTGTTCGTGCTGTTCAGCGGACACGGCATCGAGCTGGAGGGCAACACCTATCTCGTGCCTGGGGACGCCGACGTGACGACGGACACGGCCCTGGCGCGCACGTCGCTGCCGACGACGGAACTGCGGGCGGACCTGGCCCGCGTCCCCGCCCGCGCGCTGGTGCTGGCGTTCGACATGTGCCGCACGGACCCGCGCCGGGGCGCGAAAGGCGTTTCGGCGAGCAACACGCTCACGGACCAGCAGGCCAAAGACCTGACCATCGTGCCGGCGTCCGGCGCCGGGCCGCAGATCGTGGCGACGCTGTTCTCGTGCAGCCTGGGCGAGCGGTCTTGGGAGTGGCGCGCGCAGAAGCGGGGCTACTTCTCGTTTTATCTGGAACAGGGGCTGCGGCAGGGCGCAGCGGACAGAACAGGGGTGGTCCGGCTGGGGAGCCTGGTTTCGTACCTGCAGCGCGCTGTTTCTATGGCCGTGCAGCGTGAGGAGAGTCATCCGCAGACGCCCTACCCGATCCTGGAAGGGCCGGGCGCGCAAGACTTGGTCCTGGCGACGGGCCGCCCGCCCGGCCCAGGCGGGCTTGCGGCGGTCGTCTCTGCGCCTCCGCATCCCGCCGGCCCGTCCCCGGCGGACGCGCTGACCCGGCAGGGTCAGGACGCCGAGCGCCGGAAGGACTACGCGACGGCGCAGCGATTGTACACCCAGGCGATGACGCTGGACCCCGCCGCCGAAGCGCCCGTGCTCGCGTTGGGCCAGTTCTACGAGGTCGTCAAGGAAGACCCGGACGAGGCGGAGCGGCTGTACCGTCAGGCGATGGCGCTGGCCCCGTCGGACGAGAACGCGGTGTTCTTTCTGGGCCGGGACCGGCACCCCGATCACCCCGAAGAAGGGGACGCGCTGTACAAACAGGCGATGACCATGGACCCGACCGACGCGCGCCCGGTCGCCGCCCTGGCGCGCTCCGAGGTGCGGTTCCACAACGACCCCGTCCAGGGCGAACTGCTGTACCGGCAGGCGATCAAGCTGGCGCCGACGAACGGCACCATCCGGGCCAACCTCGCCGACTGCCTGTACGACCAGGGACGCAAGGACGAGGCGCTGGCCGAGGCCAAGAGGGCTTTGGCGCTGGGCTACCAGGGTTCGCTGCCCGTCTTCACCGCGCTGCACCTGCCGGTGAAACAGACCAAAGCGCCGTAGGCCGGGGACTCAGCCACGGCCAGAGGCGTCAGGCGTGTCGGGCATCGGCGATGGCCAGGAAGTGGACGCGGCGGCCGGCCTGGACCTCGGCGCGGTAGGCCTGCACGTCGAGCGCGGGGAACCCGGCGGCGATGTAGCGCTTGACCTCGGCCATGTCGGCGATCTGGCGCTGCGCCATGTCGGCGTTGGACCGCCCCGGCATGACGCGCTTGTAGTGGGCGCAGCCGGCGTCGGCGGGGCCGTCGGGGGCCGCGCCGTGGGAGATCAGGATGACCCGCTCGATGCCGTGGGCGCGGAACAGCATCTCCAGGTCGGCGCGGAAGACGTTGGCGCGGGTGTACTCCGAAGCGCCGTCCGCGAGCGCCGCCGGGCCGCCGGGCGCGTACAGACGGTCGTAGTCGTCGACCCCCAGGCGGCGCAGGAAGTCGTCGACGCTGTTCTGCAGGCGCCCGTCGGCGCAGCAGACGACCAGGGACCGCGGGCGATCCTCGCGCCATGGGATGTCGCTGAGGTAGGAGGTGGGTGTGTCTGTGTCGCTCATACGGCCTTGATGATAGCACATGGGCGCGGGAAATCGGACGCCCCGCGCCGGGTACAATAGCGCCATGCGCCTTTTGATGTGTCCGCCCGATTTTTTCGACGTTTCTTACGAGATCAATGCGTGGATGCGGATCGTCGACGGCCCCGACAAAGAAAACGCCCGCCGGCAGTGGCGTGCGCTCCATGCGATCCTCGCGGACGGCATCGGCGCGGACGTATCGCTGCTCGCGCCGCAGCCGGGGCTGCCGGACATGGTCTTCACGGCCAACGCGGGCATCACGCAGGGCGACCTGTTCGTGCCGTCGCGGTTCCGGTTCGCGGAGCGTCAGGGCGAGGTGCCGTTTTTCGTCGAATGGTTCGCGGCGCGGGGGTTCCGGGTGCGGGGGCTGCCCCCGGACGCGGCGGGGTCGTTCGAGGGCGAGGGGGACGCGCTGTTCTACGGTTCGACGCTGCTGGCGGGCTACCGGCAGCGCTCGGATGCGTCGGCGCTGGGCGCCCTGGCGGACATCCTGGGGCGCCGGGTGCTGCCGCTGGAGCTGGTCGACACGCGCTGGTACCACCTGGACACGTGCCTGATCCCCGTCGCCGACGACCTGCTCGCGTACTACCCGCCCGCGTTCGACTCCTACGCCAACACCGTGCTGGAGAGCCTGCCGGGCGATAGAATCCTGCTCACCGAGCACGACGCCCTGCGCTTCGGCGGGAACGCGGTGGTGGCCGGCGGCCATGTCGTCCTCAACGCCGGGTGCGACGCGCTGGCCGAGGCGCTCGAGTCGCGCGGCTATGTCGTCCACGCGACGGACCTGTCGGAGTTTTTGAAGTCGGGCGGGTCGGCCAAGTGCCTGACGCTGGTGCTGGACCATTGACGGACCGCCGGAGGGAGGCCCCCAGGGCTGAACCCCTGGGCTATGAAGTGCGTGTTGCCCGCCTTCGCGGGCGCAAGAAGCGCTTGTCGGTTATTCCGGCGCCCGCAGAGTCGGGCGGAATGCTTTCTCCAGCCCAGGGGGTCAGCCCAGGGGACTGACGCAAGAGGTATACTGAGCGTTTCGCGTGATCCTCGGATCGAAATCAGGTCCCGCTGCTGCCACTGCGGGTGGTGTCCTGGCCTTCGATCCCGTCGGGTCCGCCCTCGCCCGGCTCGCTGTCTTCGATCTCGCCGGCGTCGGCCCGGTCTCCGGGGGCCGGCGTCGTGCCGGGAGGCCGGATTTGGGAGTGAGCAGGCGGGGGGCCGGGGCGGCCCGTGTCGGCGACGTCTTTGCCGTCGACGGTGTCGCCAAGCCCGCTTCCCAGTCGCTGTCGGTCCATCTCGGCTTCCGTCAAACCATCGTGGCGGGGCGGCTCCGGGGCGGCGTCATGGTCGGTCATTCTTGTCCTCCTTCGCGGCCTTTGACGCAGACTTACCCGCGCACTCCGACCCCGCAAACGCGCGGGCATCGGGAAGGCCGGACCGAACGGGTATAATCATGGACACCCGTTTTGGGATGGCGCGCGGCGGTCTCCTCGGCGTGCGTGGGAGACATAACCGCGAATACGCGACAAAAGACAGTGCGTCGGCAGGGGTTGTCGGAGAGGCCGCTGGAAGAGTCGGCGGTCGCACCACAACCACGAGAAAGTACACATGGCAGAAAAAACACGCGGCGTCATCTTGGACGTCGATGGGACGCTCGTGGACAGCAACGACGCGCACACGCGCTCGTATGTGGCGGCGATGGCGGAGAACGGCATTGTCGTCTCCTACGAGGACGTCCGGCGGGCCGTCGGCATGGGCGGCGACAACCTGCTCCCCGATGTCGCCCACGTCGAGAAGGACAGCGACCTGGGCAAGAAAATCCTCAAGCGGCGCGGCGAAATCTTCCAGGCGGAGTATCTGCCGCACCTGAAGCCGTTTCCTGACGTCCGCGCCCTGCTGTCGCGGATGCGCGACGGCGGGCTGAAGCGCGTCGTTTCCTCGTCCGGCGAGAGCGAGGAGATCGAGGCGCTGCTGAAGGTCGCCGGGGTGACGGACCTGATCGACGAGACCGTCTCTTCGAAAGACGTGCAGAGTTCCAAACCCGCGCCGGACCCGATCACGGTCGCCCTGCAGAAAGGCGGCCTGACGCCGGGCGACTGTTACATGCTGGGCGACACGCCCTATGACATCGCTTCGGCGTCCAAGGCCGGCGTCCGCACGTTGGCCGTCCGCTGCGGCGGCTGGGACGACGCGGGCCTGAGAGGTGCCGCCGCGATCTACAACGACGCCGCCGACCTGTTGGCGCAGTATGACCATTCCCCACTGCAAGATTAGAAAGACGTTCTTTCGCGATGACCGAACCTACGGCGATACTCCCCGGCGAGATGAGCGTGCTCCCCGGCGAGATCTGTGAGCAGTTCATCCGCTGCGGCAAGCCCGGCTGCCGCTGTGAGCAGGGGCATCGGCACGGCCCTTACTACTACCGCATCTGGCGCGAAGGGGACCGCGTCCACAAGGTCTACATCAAGCGCCCCGAGCTGGAGACGGTCCGGCAGGCCTGTGAGGCCTATCGCCAATGCCAGCAGACGCTGCGGGACGCGCGGCTCCGCCGGGAGGGCCTGAGCCGCGACATCCAGCATCAGTGGCGGGAAACGAGACGTCTGCTGCGGAAGATGGCGGCCTAGCGGCCTCTCCCCCGTCGCTGAGGCTCCTTTCCCCTCCCCTGAAGGGGAGGGGTGCCTGATACGTTGGGTGAACGAAACGTACAGTGGCTGTGCGCGGCATGACGCAGGGGCGACCCGGACAGAGGAGGGCGGCCCGCCGGGTCGCCCCTACATTTTGTGACCACTTCGCCTGTGAACCTCGTTCACCCAATGCCACAGGCCCGCCTTCCCTAAAGGGGAGGGGGGGAGGCCGCTTGCAGACGCGGGGGAGAGGCCAAACGGGAGACTCCCGGCCGGCGTAGGCCGCCCCCGTAAAATTCCCTGGTCGGCGCGCGCGAAACATGGAATAACCTCTGCGGAGGGGTACCCATGCAGGAACGCGACGCGCGGGAGCTGACACGGCACGCGATCGTGATCGCGATGCAGCTGACGCTGCCGATACTGACGATGTCGCTGATCATCGGCGTCCTGGTCAGTCTGTTCCAGGCGGTGACGCAGATTCAGGAGCAGACGCTGACGTTCGTGCCGAAGGTCATCGTCATCGCGCTGACGCTGGTGGTGCTGGGGCCGTGGATGCTGCACACCCTGGTCGGCTTCACGGCGGGCCTGATCCACGGTCTGCCGACCACGATCCACTGAGCCGCCCCCCATGTTTGACCTGGCCTCGTTCTCCGC